>CAYZHL010000006.1:0-10085 GCA_964478095.1 uncultured Clostridia bacterium
CCCGTCACTGCAACGCTGGTCAAGGTCAATGTATTCGATTACATTCTACTGCACCGATTGGAAATGTCAAGGCGCCGTGCCGGTATCTGTGCCATCATCCGCGCCGCCGTTGTTCGATGGCGTCGGCGTGGGCAACGGCTCCGCGCCCAGGCCCAGCATGCGGTGTTGTTCCTCGATGATCCTGCGGTAATCGTCGCCGGAACTGATGCTCTCCCCTAGGTCGCCAATGCCCTTCTTCAGCTGGGCCAGATGAAGGATGTCCAGAATGACGTGCTCAACGGCCATCTGAACGATCATAGGATTTGACGTAACTATCCCGAGGTCAGCATCGGGCCTTATGTCGCCGATCAGAGCTGTACGGCAATCGGCGGCTACCATGATGCGCCTGGTGGGCCACTTCTGCCTGATTATCTCCTCATCCAGGCCGTACTCGTAGATCGTGCCCACCCTAAAAGGCACCTTTGAGTGGCAGAACAGAATAACCGTTCGCCCGTTGCGCTCAGCCGCGTTCAGCTCATCCTGAAGGGGCGCGCAGTCACTGCCCCAGGCCGACACCACCACCTCGCGCTCCGCCCCGCTGACCAGCTCGCGGGCCTTGCGTATGGTGTCATCGTATCCTGACACTCCCAGAATGTAGTTCTCAGCGTCAAGCCCCGAGGCCACCTTCCTCAGCCCGCTCTCAAGCCGTTCAATGTTGGACTCATATGTCTCACGGTATCTCTTGACCAGCTGAGCCGGGGGCAGCGGCGCATAGATCACCGGATCCGAGTCCACAGCTAGGGCGTAACCCTTGTCCACAAGGCGATCCAGGACCCCGTAGATCACGGACCTGGTGATCCCCGACCTCTTGCTGATTTCGTATCCGTTTGCCGGGCCCTGCCTGAGCAGCGCCTCGTATGCCTTGGACTCATTCATCGAAAGACCCATATCCTGCAGAGTGCTCACGAGTTCTCCCATTTCCACACTGCCTCCACGCTGCCTCCGCACACGCTATTCGCGCATGTGATATAGTAGTGGTAACACTGTCTACCACTATTCTACCGATCTGCTTCCCCGTGTGTCAATGTGTGAGACGGAAGCGGAGGCGATGCCGGAGTGACCAGCCTACACGATATCATTGCCGATGGCGCGCTCTCGCAAGTCTTGCGCTCTTTCAAAGAGGCGACAGGCATCGCAGCTCGAGTAGTGTCGCCAGACGGCGACTGCGCGCTTGCGCCCACCGCATGGGAGGACTGCCCTCTATGCGCCCTAGTGCGAACCTCAGGCGAGGGGCGGCGTCGCTGCGCCGAGTCATATGCGCGCGCTGCGCGACAGGCCTCTTCCATAGGCGAACCCTACACATTCCAGTGCCACGCCGGCCTGATATGCTGGGCAGCGCCTCTGGTGGCCGGCGGCGAGCTTTTGGGCTCGATCCTGTGCGGCCAGGTCATAATGTGGGATCCGGATGACTTCTTCTTAGGCGAGGTCGCGCAGCGCACGCGCGATCTGGGCATTCGTAGGAGCCGCATCAAGTCTGCCGCGACCCGGCTAGAGCTGGTTCCGCCTAGGCGCGTTCAATCAGCTGCGGAACTGCTTTCAGCCATGGCAACATACATAGTCCAATCAGAAGACCTCGCCCTCAAACAGCGGAACGAGATATACCGTCAGCAACGCCTGCTGGGCGAGGCTATCCAGGAACGCAAGCGACTCGAGCAGCAACTCTCCGTCGGGCCCCCTGTGCGCAGCATGTACTCGCCCCGGCAGGAACGCGAGCTGATGGGCGCAGTGCGGTCCGGCCGCCGCGCTGAGGCAAAGCGAATGCTCAACGAATTGCTTGCCGACATCTTCCTCACCGAGCCAACCCGCCTCGACATCATCAAGGCGCGCCTTCTGGAGCTTGCGGTTTTTCTTTCGCGCGCGGCCGTCGAGGCCGGCGCCGAGCCCCAGTTGATCCTGGGCCTTAACTACGAGGCAATTCAGAAGCTTTCATGCCTCGACGCCCTCGAGGACGTCTGCTTCTGGATCGTAGGAGTGCTCGACAAATTCCTCGATGGAGTCGCGAATGCACCCATGTCCAGTTCCGGGCCGATTCGCGAGTGCATCTGCTTCATGCACGAAAACCTCAGCTCCAGGCTGTCGGTGACCGACATCGCCGCACGAGTTCATGTGAGCCCCTCCCGCCTCAGCCATCTGTTCAAGGCGGAGACGGGAACGTCCATCATGAGCTATCTGGTCAGGGCGCGCATAGACGAAGCCAAGAGATTGCTCGCATCGCCGGGCGGCAACGTAAACCAAGTGGCCGAACAGGTCGGCTTTGCTGACCCCGCCCACTTCAGCCGGAGCTTCAAGCGGGCTGAGGGCCTCTCGCCTAGCGATTACCGCCGTCGCGCGATAACAGCAGAATAGTGCAGAAAACCGCAGAACGGTACATGGACTCGCGTCGGGTGACTGCTAGAATAGGTACTGGATGGGAGGTAATAGCATTGTTCGACTACACTGAAATGCGCGATGCCCTTCAACGCGGGCAGGCTTCGAAGGTCAGGGAAGCGGCTGAGAGGGCGCTGGCCGACGGCTGCGCCGCGGCAGAGATTTTGAACGAAGGCCTGGTCTCCGCCATGGCCATAGTGGGCGAGAGGTTCAAGCGGAACGAAGTGTACGTCCCCGAGGTCATGGTGGCTGCTCGCGCAATGACGGCCGGCCTTGAAGTCATCAAGCCTATCCTGGTCCAGACCGGAGCGCCGCCCGCCGGCAGGATAGTCATCGGCACAGTCCGGGGCGACCTCCACGATATCGGCAAGAACCTTGTCAGGATGATGTACGAAGGCGCCGGATTCCACGTTGTCGACCTGGGCGTAGACGTGTCGCCCACTGCGTTCGTAGACGCCGTCCGCCGCGAAAAGCCCGATCTTCTGGGCATGTCGGCCCTCCTCACCACGACCATGCCGGCGATGAAGAGCACCATCGAAGCACTCGAGCAGGCCGGCGTCAGAGGCCAAGTCCGTGTGATGGTGGGCGGCGCGCCCGTCACCGCGAGGTACGCCGAGGAGATCCGCGCCGACGGATACGCTCCCGATGCCACCACCGCTGTAGAAGTGGGGCGGGCGCTGATCGGCGCCTGACACTGAGATTGCCGGGAGGTTGTGACATTGAAGCTCTACGACCTGGTCGAGTCATCGCCGCGCCGATTAGTCGCTCCTCTGCTGGGCTACCCAGGGGCGCGCCTCACGAACTCGTCGCTTAAGCAGAACGAGTTCAACCCCGCGCTGCATGCGGCCACCATATCGCGGATAGTCGAACGATTTGCGCCGGACGCAGCCTTCTTCATGATGGACCTATCGCTCGAGGCCGGAGCTCTGGGCCTGCCCGTAAGGTATCCCCTGTTCGAATCGCCCACTGTAGAGGAGCATCCTGTTAAGCAGGCGGGCGACCTTGACAAGCTCAGCGTGGTCGACCCTCTGGAAGATGCCCGCATCCGCGCATACATAAGGGTCATGGAGCTGATGGCGAAGTCCATATCGATCCCACGGGCAGCCTACGTCACAGGCCCATTCACCCTGGCCGGACTTATCATGGGCGCAAGCGACATCGCCATGGCCACCATAACCGACCCGGGCCTAGTGCACCAGGTGGTCCATTTCTGCAAGGATGTCTGCATCCGGTATTCCCGCGCCCTCACCGAAGCGGGGGCCGACATCATCGTGATCCTCGAGCCCACCGCCACCTTCCTCTCGCCTCAGGCCTTCGCCGAATTCTGCGGAGCGTACGTTCGAGAGGTGATTGCGAGCTCGGGGGCGGCCAACGATGCGGTGCTCCACATCTGCGGCGATACGTCACACATCCTGCGCGAAATGTGCGCCACCGGCGCCTGCGCTCTGAGCCTGGATTCGCCCGTGGATCTTGCGGTTGCGGCAAGCCGGATCGACCCTGAGGTGATACTGATAGGCAACATCGACCCTGTGGGCGTCATGGTGCAGCAGTCGCCGCAGGAAGTCGCCCGCGCCGCGCGCGAGTTGCTCCATTCGATGGCAGGGCATAGCAACTTCATACTCAGCACCGGGTGCGACCTCCCTTACGAGACGCCCCACGAGAACATCGATGCCTTGATGAATGAGGGACGACGGTGACTGAGCATTTCACACTGACAATCCCGACGCGCAGCGCGGACGCGAATCTCCCGCCGGTCCGGGCCCATGCGGGCGAAACCGTTCTGGATGCCATGACGCGCGCAGGCGGAAGCCTCTATGTGCCCTGCGCCGGACGCGGCGTGTGCGGCAAGTGCCGCATCATCGCTCGGGGCGGCCTCGCGGCTCCAACAGACGCCGAGCTCAATCACCTCACCTCCGAAGAGCTCGCAGCGGGTGTGAGGCTGGCCTGCCAGGCCCGCATCGCCGGCGACGTGGCTGTGCATGCCGTGGGCGCCGGGCCCAGTGACGCCCGGCCCGATGTGGCCGGCCCAGCCAGCATCCTACTAGGCACGCGCGGTTTCGACCGGGCGCACTCCGGCTCCCCCAGTCTTGCGGAGCAACCCCGGCCCTGTCTCGACGCCCGCCCTTCAGGCCTTGGAGTGGCTCTGGACATCGGAACCACTACACTCGTGGCCTATCTCGTAGACCGCGCTACAGGCGCCATAATTGACGCCGAGGGCGCGCTCAACCCCCAGGCCGCCCATGGGGCAGACCTAATCTCCCGCATCGCCTTTTCCGAAACCCCGGGCGGGCTGGGGATGCTTCGGCGCAAGGTGACACAGGCCGTCGATGGCCTTGTGCGCACACTGCTGCAACGCTCAGGCGTATCGGGCGATGATGCGAGGTGGGTGAGCGCAGTGGGGAACACCTGCATGCACCATCTATTCCTGGGCATCCCCGCTGGCGGCCTCGGCAGGCTCCCCTATGCCGCTGTGATTTTGGACACAGGCATAATACCTGCCCCGAGAGCTGGCCTGACCTGCGTCAGCCATGAAGCAAGCTTCTTCTTCCTGCCCAACATAGCCGGGTTCGTAGGCTCCGACGCGCTGGCGGTTGCACTCGTAGCTGGCATGGATGAGAACTGCCGCCCCACCCTAGCGATAGACATCGGCACTAACGGCGAGATACTGCTCGCCGCAGGGGGCAGGGTTCTTGCGTGCTCAGCAGCTGCAGGGCCCGCATTTGAAGGCGTCAACATATCAAGCGGGACGATAGCCGCCCCGGGCGCAATCGATTGGGTCGGCTTAGCCGAACCCTCGACCCATAGCGATATCGAGATCCACGTGATAGGCGATGTGAAGCCGCGTGGGATATGCGGATCCGGGCTGATCAGCCTGGTGGCCGCATTGCGACAGGCCAAGCTCATATCCGACGCGGGCGCATTCGAGCCTGAAGCCGTTGATCCGGAAAGCCCGCTCGCCCGCCGCCTGGCTGCCGGCCCAGGCGGCATCGAGTTCATCCTGTCCGACCCGGTCGACGCCGCGCCGCACAACGACGCAGTCGCCGCGCGCGTTGCCCTCACCCAGCGCGACATACGTGAACTTCAGCTCGCGAAGGCAGCCATGAGAGCCGGAGCCGAGGTGTTGCTTGAGGAGGCGGCTATTGGCGCCTCCGACATCGATCGAATCGTGCTGGCCGGCGCGTTCGGCACATACCTCGACAAGGACGATGCGCAAGCCATAGGCCTCCTCCCTAGAGCGCCGAATGCACGGATCGCCGCGCTCGGAAACGCTGCAGGCGAGGGCGCAGCCCTGGTTGTCGCGAGTCAAGACGCGTATCGAGAAGCCAAGCGTCTAGCCAACATCATTGAGCACATTGAGCTGGGAGCCAACCCCAGGTTCATGCAGGTTTTCGCAGATTCCATGCTTCTTGCGTGAACACTACCAGCGCTTTCGGAGAACGCGAAGATGAAGAGAGAGACGAAAAAGGAAACGCGAAAGGTAATCAACGAACCACGAGCAATGGACCTGCCTGCTGAGTCGGTCCTGTCCGCCCAGATACTGGCGGCCCTGGGCCTGGGCGCGGTCGTTGGCGGGGCGCCGACAGACGTGGTCCGCTCGACTCTCGAGTCCATCAACGCCGCGAACGCCATGATAGCAGACGGACTTGTGCAACCCCGCCTGATCGCAGCGGAGTACGGCATCGACAGAATCGCCCCCGACGGGATTGCCGTCGATGGTCACACCATCATCCCGTGCGACAGCTCCGTCTTTGAGGGCGTCGAGCGCATCATCGCTGCCATCGTCACCCTCGGCCCGCGCCTCGAACACGCAGTCAGGTCGTCCTTCGACGACAACGATCCACTCTTGGCCATTATTCTTGACATGGCAGGCATCATACTCATCCGAAACGCCTCTACCCACTTTCAGCGCGAGTGCGCTACCCGCGCCGGCGGCCTCGAGCTCGGCCCCCGCGTATCGCCCGGATGCCAAGCCGTCCCGCTTGAAGCCCAGAAAGCACTCTTCTCACTCTTGGATGCACAATCCATCGGCGTGACCCTAACCGACTCGCTACTGATGACGCCTGTGAAGTCCGTCTCCGTCATTCTTCCGTTGGCCGCAAGCCTTCCTGAGCGGCTCAAAGTGTTCAGCATGTGCCTCACTCCAGGCAGAACAGGCATGCAGCATTGGACCACATCACAGCCTCGCACTCCATCGCGGTGATATGCTCCTCAAGATACTGCCGAACCCGGTCGCGCCGATAGTGCCCCGCGCCTCCGAGCGGCGCATCAGTGCCCCACATCACTCTGTCGGCCCCAACCCTTCGCACAGCGTCCGCAACCCGCTCAGGCCGCACCCAGCTAGTGTCGAGGTACACGTTGGGGAAACCCTCTGCCACCGCTATTGCGTCACGGGCCGAACCGAACATGTTCATGTGAGCCAGTATGATCGGGACCTCAGGATAGTCGGCAGCGACCTGCCCAAGCAGCGCCGGCGCGGAGAACTCGTCGGCCGCGCAGTGAAATAGCGCCGGAGCCTGCGCCTCCCGGCATGCATCCAGCACCGGACGGGCCGCAGAGCAATCAGCGCGGTACTTCCCTGCCGTTGGGTGCAGCTTCACGCCGCGAAAGCCCGCGCCCATGTAGTCAAGCACCTTCTCAGGCAGGCTGATTCCGGGCGTCGCCCATACGAGCGGGACCAGTCGCGGATACCGGCGCGCCCACACTGCCATTTCGTCGTTAGCCTTTTCGGGGTCTTCTATCGCTGATATGTTGGACACAACAGCCAGGTCAACCCCTGCCGCGTCCATCTCGGACAGAAGAACCTCAGGCGAGTAAGTCACATGCCTTCCCGACATGGGGTCATCAAAGTGCCCAACGTGAGCGTGGCAATCGCAGATTCTCAATGCAGTACCCCTCCATGTTCCATCCGTTCGTAAGCTGCCGCCCTATCATACCGAATCGCCGCGCGCCGATATGTCGCTACGTCCCGACATATCGCAGCACGCAATGGTGCGCAACGACGCTATATTGACACGCAACGGTTCTCCCTCTAATATAGTAGTTGATGTGTTGACTACTATCCATACCTGAGCGTCTGGTTAAGGCAAACGAGGTGGTCGAGTGTTTCGCGACATTTCGTATTACAAGTCCGACCTGGACGCCTGCACTGCCCGGGTCCGGGCCTTCTTCAACTGTGAGCCCCACGCCCCGGGCGCTTTGATCATCACATTCCCGTCAGTGCTCACGCTGCGCGGGCCCGCCCTCAACCAGTACGACTTCGAAACTGACCTCCATGCTTACCTCGATGATTATCTAGAATATCAAGCTCAGCTCATGGAGATCCGGCGCGGCATCGAAGATGATTGGATTCCTTCGGTAGTGCCGTACATGGGAATCGGCGAATTCAGCGCCTTCATAGCCGGCGAAATCGAATTCGGGGAGGACACGAGCTGGGTCAAGCCCGTCCTTCAGGAGAAGAGCGATCTCGACTCCCTCCTCCTCGACCCGAACAACAAGTGGTTTACCAGACTGAACTTAGCTACTAGATACATGGTACAACACATCGCGCCGTATCGCATCCCGTTCGGACGCGGCTATTACTCTCCACTCGATCTTGCCTGGGCTCTCCGCGGAGAGGCAATCTACACGGATTTCTACGAAGATCCCGACTTCGTGCATAGACTGCTGGAGTTCTCTATGAGGGCTACGATGTGGTTTGCGCGTTCGCAGGCAGCTGAGATATTCGCCCCGGAGTTCGTGCACGAGTTATCCGCGTGGCACTGTGGCCCTAATCGGATCGCGCTCGGTGAGGACATATCCAGCCTCTGCTCACCGTCGCACTACCGGGAATTCGGCGCTCCCTACACGCAGCAGGTCTTCGACGCCTTCGGAATAGGCGAAATACACTGTCACTCCGCCGGGCCCCACGCCATGCCCGAGTTTCTCAAGCTGAAGCGCGTGCGTCAAATACAGATTGTGGCCGACCCCAATACCGCCCGGCCCGTTGACATCCTGGAAGGCCTGATAGATAGGCATCCCGAGCTATTTGGTCGAACGCCAGGCTTTCCCGTGCTGTCGGTGGATGCTACCGCCGACGAGATCGTAGAGCACTACGACCTATGCCGGCGTGTGCGCGTCATTTTCTCGGTCGTAACCGATGAGGCCGCAGAGTCGAACGATGCGGTCCGGAGGTTCAGGTCAAGGCAGTCGCTCTAGCCGGCACGTCTGTCTCGGCGCCGCGGCGCTGCGCCGGCGTTACCTTGGCGTCACCGGCGTCACGCTGTCTTGACCTTAGCGTCACTCTGGCGGCAACCCAGCTACAAGGGAGGGAGTCGTCATGACCTACACAGGCTCCGTTCACCCCATCCCCGCCGTGGCCGGAGCACTGTCAGCGCTTTTTGCCGGAACCGGTCAGTTGTACGCCGGGCATAGAAGACGAGGATTCATCTATCTCCTCACGGAAGCCGCGTTCATCTCGATCCTGTTCACCGTGCTCCGGGGGCCCCTGCTCGGGCTGGTCACCCTCATGCCTCAGGGCCGGTTCGTCGACTCGCGCCAAATCCTAATAGTCGGCATTCTGGCCGGCTTCGTGGTGATCGCGTACGCGTGGTTCCACGTGGCCAACATCACGGACGCTGTGCGCACCGCCTCCTGGACGCGCGCTGCACAACGCCCTGGCGCTCCTGCTCCATCTGCGTCTACGGTCAGACGGCAAGCGGGAGTCCTGCGAGGCGCCTCCCCAACTCCCTATCTGTATATCGCACCGTCGCTCGTATCTGCTTTCTTCATCATCATCGTTCCTCTCGTTTTCGGCATCTCGCTGGCCTTCACCAACTACAACCTGTATCACTGCCCTCCGGCGGGCAGATTCGACTGGGTAGGCCTGACCAGCTTCGCCAGGCTGCTTAAGCCGGGTTCAACCTGGAGAAGCCAGCTGGATATGGTGTTGGTATGGAATGTGACATACGCGGTGCTCGGCACCGTTTTGGCGTTCGCCGCCGGAATGGGCCTAGCGCTCGCGCTGCAGACCCATGGCCTCAGGTTCCGGAGGGTCTTCCGGATGATACTCATGCTGCCATGGGCTGTTCCGGCCACGGTGTCGATCATGGTGTTCCTCGGGCTGTTCAACACGAGTTTTGGGCCCATCAACGCGTTGCTGCGGTCGATGGGCCTTCGTGGTGTTCCGTGGTTTCAGCAGCGGTTCTGGGCCCGCGCCAGTGTTCTGATGACACACGTGTGGATATCGACGCCCTTCAACATGTCCATAATCTCTGCCGCGCTGCAGAGCATACCCGAGGAAGTGTATGAAGCGGCCCTGGTTGACGGAGCATCGCGCGGGCAGGTGTTCTCGCGGATTACGTTTCCGCTCCTGATGTCGGTGGTGTCTCCAATAGCGCTTCTGACGTTGGCGGGGAATTTTAACAATTTCGGCATCATCTACTTGCTCACCGGGGGCGGCCCGGCGGTAGCAGGAAGCAAAGGCGCAGGCGCAACCGACATCTTGATGACATGGGTCTACAACCTAGGATTCCAGCAGCTCCAGTGGTCCACAGCATCGGCGCTGGCAGTGTTGGTGTTCATCTTCGTCGTGATATTCAGCATGATCAACTTCCGGCTCTCAGGAGTCCTGAGCCAGCTGAAGCAGGAAGAATAGAAGGAGAGGGTGTGCGAAATGGCCATGCCATCCAAACGGCGCGGCA
>CAYZHL010000006.1:10113-15818 GCA_964478095.1 uncultured Clostridia bacterium
GGAGATGGTCTTCGTCTACCTGACGCTGGCGCTCGCATGCGCCATCGTCCTCTATCCTCTGCTTTGGGTGATAGCTTGCTCGTTTCGGGTGTCTTCGGGCCTCATCAGCTCGAGCCTGATACCGTCAAACCCAACCACAGAGAACTACCGGTACATTTTCACCGACCCCAACGTCAACTTCCTCCGATGGTTCCTCAATACGATCAAGGTGTCAGCACTCAGTTCGGTGGTTGCACTGGCAATCACCACACCGGCCGCTTACGCCTTCTCTCGCATGCGCTTCGCGGGAAGGCGCCACATACTGATCGGCTTCATGATCTCGCAGATGTTTCCGAGTTTCATAGCTATCGTTGCTCTATACACCTTGTTGGGCTGGATAGGGTTGATCGACTCGCACCTGGGGCTGATTCTGCTGTATGCAGGAGGCGCCGTACCGTTTTCCATCTGGTTGCTCAAAGGGTACTTCGATTCCGTTCCCAAGGCTATGGAGGAATCGGCCATGATCGACGGGGCCACCAAATTCCAGGCGTTCACCAGAGTGCTACTTCCGTTGGCCCGTCCGATACTCTACGTAGTCGGCTTGATCAACTTCATTGGGCCGTATGCAGAGTATATATTGGCCCAGTCAGTGATAACGTCGGGCAGCAGATGGACTGTGGCAATGGGCATGAGAAGTCTCACAATGTCGTCGCAGTTCGCCACAGATTGGCCTGTGTTCTCGGCGACATCAGTGTTGACGGCCATACCGATAGTGATCGTCTTTCTGTCAGCCGAGAAGTACATCGTGTCCGGTCTGACACAGGGAGCTGTCAAGTGAGTCTCTGTCACGCGAGTTTCAGATCCCGGCAAGTCACTGAGATCCCAATCGGAAGCCAATCACAAAGGAGGAACGTCATTATGAAAGCCATGCGTGGACGTCTGTCGCAAACCCTGGCTCTGGCAACCGCGGCCATCATGCTCCTTCTGGCCGGCGGAACAATCTCGCTGGCCGCAGACCCAATCGTGGTCTGGTGCGAACCTCAGAAGCAAGCGACCATTCAGGCGATCGCCGCGGACTGGACCCGGCAGTCCGGCATACCGGTACAAGTGGAAGCTGTGTCGGTTCTAGAGACTGCCAACAAGATCCAGCTTGCAGGCCCGGTAGGCAAGGGCCCGGATGTGTTCTGCTGCCTCTCCGGTCAGCTGGGAATGTTGGTGACTACGGGTATCGCCGCTCCTATCGACGCTTCGCTTCTAGACCTGTCGCAGTTCATGAAGGTCGGACTGGACGGGGCTACGCAAAACGGCAAGCTCTATGGCGTGCCCTATGACATCTCTTCGGTGGGCCTCATATACAACAAGAAGATGTGTCCAAAGCCGCCCGCTACTATGGATGAGCTGATAGCCAAATCCCGCGAACTCAAGGCCCAAGGCAAATTCGGACTGCTCTGGCCGCTCGAGAACTTCTACTTCACGTATGCCATCATGGCCGGCTATGGCGGCTACGTGTTTGCCCCGACGGCCAGCGGTTGGAACACAGGCGATATAGGGCTTGCCAATGAAGGCTCGGTTAAGGCTATCAAACTTGTAAAGACACTTCGCGACTCTGGTCTAGTCCCAGTTGGAACCGACCATGTGGTCGCTCCCGGCATGCTGTGTGAAGGCAGAGCCGCCGCGATTATCGACGGTTCCTGGGCGCTAGGCGCAGTACAGCAGGCGGGCGTCGAGTACGGCGTCGCCCCCATTCCCAAACTCGACAACGGCAAGTACCCGGCGCCGTTCGTCAGTCTCAAGTGGTGGCATGTCAGTTCTTACAGCAAGAGCAAGGCAGAGGCCGTCAAGCTCATCGCGGCCCTGACAACCAAAGATGCGATGTACAAGTCCTTCAAGAACGCGGAAGGCATACCTCCGCGCCTTGATGTCCTGGACATGCCCGATGTCAAGAATAAGCCTGAAGTCGCCGGCTACGGCGCCCAGGCCAACTACGGATCGATTCTCCCTGATATTCCGGAGATGAACGTCGTGTGGGTTCCGATGAACAACGCCATCGAGATCGCCCTCCGCGGCGACCGCACAGTCGAGGATGCACTGGCCGATGCCGTAAAGGTGATCAAGCAGAGCATCGCGGAGCTGAAGTAGCTGTAACGCCCGCCATGAGCCGGCTTGGGCAGATTGGCCCGCTCCGAATGGGGCGGGCCTTTGGCATCGGAGCAATGCCAACCCAAACTGCTTTCGAATTACTCTACAATTGTGTTCTTGTTATTGCAGCCTGCGCCGGGCTGTGCTAGATTGAGAACAGTACATCCTACCAAATAAACGGGTCCCGTGAGACTCGATTTGAGGAGGCGCATCCATTGAACACCGGAAGAAAAGTGCTGCTTTCGATGCAGCACACCATCGCCATGTTCGGAGCAACAGTCCTTGTTCCCTACCTCACCGGCCTCAACCCCAGCACCGCCCTGCTCACTGCAGGACTCGGGACTCTCCTCTTCCACTTGATAACTGGCGGCACAGTACCCATCTTCCTCGGATCATCCTTCGCGTTCATCGGTGTAATCCAGATCGTGTCCAAAGAATTCGGGATGCAATACGCACTGGGCGGCATCGTGGCCGCGGGACTGGTCTATGTAGCAGTGGCCACTGTGGTCAGATTTCTCGGTTACGGTTTCTTCCAGGCCCTTTTCCCGCCTGTAGTGACAGGTAGTGTCATCATGGTGATCGGCCTAACCCTATCGCCTGTCGCCATCGACATGGCCAGCAGCAACTGGCCCATCGCCCTGGCGGTCTTCTTCATCGCCGCCATGTCATCGCTGGCGTTCCGCGGCTTTTTGCAGATGCTACCCATACTGATTGCAGTCATTGCCGGCTACCTGATCTCGATCGCGGCAGGCATCGTCGACTTCACCGCTGTGTCTGAAGCAGCCTGGATCGGCCTTCCCCAGCTCACATTCCCCGCGTTCCGCTGGGAGGCGATTGCGGTCATCGCGCCCGTAGCTGTGGTCACCCTCATCGAGCACTGGGGCGATATCAACGCCAACGGCGCGGTCGTAGGCCGCGACTTTGTCAAGAACCCCGGCTTGTGGCGCACACTCCTCGGAGACGGCCTGGCCACGTCGCTTGCTGGTCTGCTTGGCGGACCCGCCAACACCACTTACAGTGAGAACACCGCCACCCTGAGCCTAACTGGGGTGTACGACCCGGCCATCCTGCGCGGCGCCGCGTTCTTCGCTCTTGGGTTGGCCTTCTTCGGCAAGGTCGGCGGCCTGATCCGGAGCATTCCCACGCCGGTCATGGGCGGCATCAGCATATTGCTGTTCGGCATGATCGCCTCAGTGGGCGTCTCCACACTGTTCTCAGGCGCCAACATGAACTCCACACGCAACCGGATCATCGCAGCCGCTGTGTTGGTGTTCGGGCTGTCCTCAGTAGTGGTCCCTCTCGGGCCCTTCAAGTTCGCCGGCATGAGCCTGGCAACGATAATCGGTGCTTCTCTCAACCAGGTACTGCCCAAGGACAAGCCCGCCGAGGGCAGGTAGGTTTCGCAGAGACGCGAGAGACTGAGAGCGCATCTAGGCAGGCATGCACGATGGACATCCGTGATAGGCATACAGGATAGGCATGCACGATGGACATAAGACATCGCAACACGGGGCCGGCGTGCCATGGAGCATGCCCGGCCCTGTGCCCTGAAAGCAACGATCACTACACGCACTGCCCGGCAGCGCGTTTCACCACCACTCGCATGCGCATCATGGCCCTGGTGTGCAATTGCGACACCCTGGACTCCGATACCCCCAGTACACTGGCTATCTCCTTGACAGTCAGTTCGTCATAGTAGTACATAGAGATGACCATGCGCTCGCGATCGGGCAAGGCATCTATGGCAGCGGCAAGGGCGGACTTGAGTTCGCCGACTTCCATCATGAGCTCCGGATCAGGACTGGCGTCGTCTGATATGAAGTCAATGAGTGCTGCAGTATTATGCGCCTCGTCCACCGTCACGAGTTCGTCCAGCGAAAGGTAAGCCCCTTTGCTGATCTCCCACGTCCACCTGTCAAGCGTGTCGATGTCGATGCCGAGTTCATCGGCTATGTCCCGATCGGTGGCCGATCTATCCAGGCGAGTTTCGGCCCTCCCGATAGCCTGCTGGATCTGTCGCGCCTTCTGCCGCACCGAACGCGGCACCCAGTCCATACTCCTCAGGTGGTCAATGACGGCGCCGCGAATCCGCGTCATCGCGTATGTCTCGAACTTTACGCCCCGCGACAGGTCAAACCGTTCCACCGCGTCCATCAACCCCATGACTCCATAGCCTAGAAGATCGTCATAATCGACACCGGGGATTGTGGCTTGAGGCATGCGCCCGACGATGTACTTCACAAGGTCCAGATAGCTCAGGATCAGCTTCTCCCTGACGTCTCTATTCCCCGTAGAGTTGTACTCGGCCCACAGAGCGCTCACATTCTCACGCACGCCGACACTATCCATCAATCATCACTCCGCTGGGCTGATTTCCTTATCAGCTCTCTCTGCCTGTCACAGACAAAACGGACTATGGCTCTGCGCTCCCGCTCGGAAATCTCAATGAATCTGACGCCCACGGAAAGGCCGTCGCTCGGACCCTCCTCCGGCTTCTCCAGCCGCACCACTTGCCCGATGACCCTGGCCGTGCTTCCATCCGGGCCTATGGGAAGAGCAATCCAGATACGCTGCCCCGCTGAGAGCCACACAGGCACATCCTTGTTCCAGACGAACAGGCCGACGCCGCCGCCGCTTATGTCGATCGCCGTCACGGTCGCCCACTCGTCGGTAGACTCGCCCCGCATCACCGGGTTACACGCGATTTGGGCGTCGAGCACTACAGGAACCCTGACGAATTCTCTTCTCTGTTCACGGCGGATGAACTCCGGGTCCGAGATCAGCAGCAGCTTCACCCTGTCATGCCTCTCGCCGATCACAGTCGCGCCGAAGAAGTACACGGCGCCCTTCCACATCATTGACACTTCTAGCTCGTCCTGAGCTCTGATCATGGATCGATAGTCATCAGTGTAGGGCGCGTAGATCCAGTAACCCGAACCCGCCTTACCTTCGATCTTCGTCGCGAAACGCGGGGAGCTATCTGTGTCTGCCAACCTCACCCGAATCTGACCGCCCGGCTCAAATGGCGGAAGCTGCATCATCTAGCCCTCACAGCAAGTAGTCCGACGCCGGCGCCTTGAGCAGTCGCCGGATGAACAATGCCACGCCTGGCTCGTATCCCCTCGGCGTCGGCAGGCCTCTCAAGTCCGCGGCGATGGAAGAAACAGCAGCAGAGGCCGGTGAATGCGGATATGCAAGCACGAAAGGCTGCCGTTTGCGAACGGCCTTTACCACCGACTGATCGTGCGGCACATACCCGAGTGGATCGACACTGAAGTTCAGAAACCTTCTCGACAGCAAGTTCAGCTGTTCCACGACGCTCTCAGCCTCCTGCCGACTGGGTGTTTGGTTGACCACCACTCGCACGGCAGCATCCGGGTTGGAGCGAGAGATCAGCTTAATCATGGCATAGGCGTCAGTCATGGCCGTCGGCTCAGGCACGGTCAAGAGAATCACCTCCTGTGCCGCCAGAACGAAATCCAGCACATTCCTTGACACACCGGCCGCCGTATCTATCAGCAGCAAGTCGCGATCGCGAACAGCGTCCGACAGTGACTCGATCAACCTGCGGCGTGCGCCCTCCTTCA
>CAYZHL010000006.1:15828-24927 GCA_964478095.1 uncultured Clostridia bacterium
CGGCAATGTCGCGCAGACCACTGGCGCCCGGTATCACCTCGATACCGCGCGGCCCGGGAAGCACAATGTCCGCAAGCGACAGCGTGCCGTTTATCACGTGGTGCAGGTTATGTCTCACAGTCATGCCCAGCAGAACATCAACGTTGGCCAGGCCCAGGTCGGCGTCGAGTATCGTGACTCGCATGCCCGCATCGGCCAGCGCCACGGCCAGGTTCACCACGAAGTTGGTCTTGCCGACTCCGCCTTTGCCTGAAGTCACAGCCACAATCCGTACAGTGTCAGGCTGGCCGCTCCGCCCCGTCTGCCGGCAGGCAGGTTCACCCTGCCCCCGTGCCTGGCGGACAAGCCCTCTCAGCTCAGCAGCCTGATCAGACATGTGCTACTCCCTCCTGTGCCCGTCCTTAGGTCGGCGACTTCCACTACAGCCCTCCGGCTATCCGCCACTTGGCCAGTATCATCCCGGCCACTTGGGACTGAGTAGCGGTTTCGATGTCCTCGGGCACGCTCTGCCCATTAGTGAAATACGAGAACGGTTTGGCGCACTTGGCGTGCACGTTGAAGATGGCGCCAAACGTCATGCTCTCATCCAGCTTGGTGAGGATGACGCGGTCAAACCCGACTGCCGCAAACCTGTCCACAAGGTTGTCGAGATCGCGCCGGCGCGTAGTGGACGAGAGAACCAGATGGATCTCTTCAGGCATTGCCGCGTCGATCATGTTCCTGAGCTCGTACATCCTGGCCGGATTGTTCGGGCTTCGGCCCGCCGTGTCTATCAACACCAGTTCATAGTCGGCCAGATCGGTCAAGACCTGCTCCATGTCTTTAGGGCTGTGAACCACCTCGCATGGAATGCCGATTATCTCAGCGTAGTTCCTTATTTGCTCTATTGCCGCAATTCGGTAAGTGTCGGCAGTGACCAGCGCCACACGGGCCTTCGCGAACAGGGCAAACCCCGCCGCTATCTTGGCTATCGTCGTGGTCTTGCCCACTCCCGTCGGCCCGATGAAAGCCACTACCTTCCTGCGATCGCGCACAATCTGTATCGGCCCCGACATCCGCACCAGTCCGGCAGCGTGTTCGCCCGCCCATTCCCTGAATCGCTCTGTGTCGCACTGCGGCACATCGGCCGTGCCCAGCTGATGCACGACGGCAAATGCCACATCTTCAGCTACGTCCTCTTCGACTAGGCGCGCATAGAGATCTGCCATCTCCGGAGACAAACCCGCAGCCCTGGCCCTTACCGCCGCTTCCCTCTCCAGTACCCGGAGGGTAGCCAACGGCCCGGACGGACTAAGCGCGGACCCAGGCGTCGGCGCCGGCGGCGCCTCACGTATCCTCGGCGGCGCCGCGGCGTGCGTCAGCGACTCCGCGGCCTGCGTCGCCGACTCCGCGGCCTCAACCTCAACCTCAGTCTGGGGCCCCGTCACAGGCACATCCACACGTGCCGCCAGAGGCGACGGGACCCAAGTGACAGCCCGGAAGCTGCGGGAATCGGCGTCCTCTTCTACGTCTACGGTCGCCAGCACCTCGAAGACGGGGGCCTTCCCAAAGCCCAGGATGCTGAGGAATGCCCGAAGCCCGCGTCCTCGCGAGCGTCTGGCCTCCAGGATCACCGCATCCGGGCCTAGTTCCTGCCTGACCCGGTCCAGGGCATCTTTCATAGTCGAACCTTCGTAGCGCCTAACTTGCATTGCCAAGGCTCACCATCCCAACCGCGTTCACTTTGACTTCCGGCACGATCTCGCTGTATGACAACACAACCAGCTGGGGGATGGTCCTCTCCACCAGGCGCCTGAGGTGCGGCCTTAGCTTCATGGAGGTGAGGACTATCGGCTGCTGCCCGCTCGCGGCCATGTGTTCGCTCTCAGCTGCCAAGCTTGCGATCAGAGCCCGATACACCGCAGGCTCAGGGGCGAGGAAAGTACCATGATCGGTAGCATCGAGCGAATCCATGAGAATCTGTTCCAGCGAAGGTTCCAACGTCGTCACGGCCATTCCGTCCGGACCTGCATACTGGCTGCATATGGAGCGCCCCATTCGCGACCGCACATATTCTGTGAGGACATCTATGTCCTTGTACGTGCCGGCGGCGTCGCCCAGAGCCTCCAGGATCGTGATGAGGTCGCGGATGGAAATGCGCTCCCTCACCAGGTTTTGCAGTACCCGCTGGACCTCGCCCACACTCATCTGGGCTGGGATCAAGTCCTCCACTACTGCGGGCGCAGTCTTCTTGACATTGTCGATGAGATTGCGCGTGTCCTGCCGCGACAGGAGTTCTGCGGCGCCCGCCTTGATTATCTCGGACAGGTGCGTGGCTATGACCGACGCCGGGTCGACCACGGTGTATCCCATCATCTCCGCTTCCGCGCGTCTCGCTGCGCTTATCCACACCGCAGGCAGACCAAAAGCGGGTTCGCGGGTTTGGATGCCGTCCAGCTGCTCGGTAGCCGTACCGGGGTTCATGGCCATGTAGGCATCGGGGATGACCTCGCCCCTGTCCACTTCCACGCCTCTGATCCTCACGATGTACTCATTCGACCTCGCCTGGATGTCGTCGCGTATCCGCACCGACGGCACGACTATCCCCAGTTCCAGGGCGATCTGGCGTCTCACGGCCGCCACTCGCTCCTTCAGATCGCCGCCCTGCTCCACATCGACCAGAGGTATCAGCGCATAGCCGAAGTTGAGCTCCATGGGCTCAACGCGGAGCAAGGACATCACATCCTCAGGTTCCGCGACCCCGGGCGTCGGAAGATGGGGCACTGCCGCCGCCTGCTCCGCCTCCCGCGCCGACCTGGTGACTCTGTAGGCCAGAAAGCCCACCGCCGAAGCCAGGATCAGGAACGGCGCCTTGGGCAGACCGGGCACCATCCCCAGAAGTAGCAGAAGGCCTGCTGCAATAGACAGCGCCCGCGGCTGCGCCAGCATCTGCGTGGTAACGTCGCGACCCAGATCGGATTCGGACGCAGCCCGCGTGACCACGATACCCGTGGCGGTCGAGATGAGCAGGGCGGGGATCTGGTTCACCAACCCGCCGCCCACGGTGAGCAGCGCGAATCTCTGAAACGCATCGCCAGCGTTCAAGCCGAGCTGCACTATGCCGATGATGATGCCGCCCACGATGTTGATGACTATGATTATGATTCCGGCTATTGCGTCGCCCCGGACGAACTTGCTGGAGCCGTCCATCGCGCCGTAGAAGTCGGCTTCCTGCTGTATCTTGAGCCTGCGCCGACGCGCCTCTTCCTCGGTGATCATGCCAGCGTTCAGGTCTGCATCGATGCTCATCTGCTTGCCGGGCATGGCGTCAAGGGTGAACCTGGCGGCTACCTCCGCCACACGGCCGGCGCCGCTCGTGATCACGACGAACTGGATGATTACGAGTATCAGGAAGACGATCAGCCCTACTACGTAATTGCCTCCTACTACGAAACCGCCGAAGGCCTGGATCACTGATCCGGCGTTCCCACGCAGCAAGATCAGCTTGGTGGCCGATACGTTCAGGCTCAGCCGGAACAGCGTAGCTAAAAGCAGCAATGACGGAAACACCGAGAACTGCAGTGGTTCAGTGATGTACATGGTCACCAGAAGCACCCCGAGCGAAAGCGTCATGTTCAAGGCCACAAGCACGTCCAGGAAGACAGGGGGTACCGGCACGATCATCATGACCAGGATAAGCATGACCGTGGCGGCCATGAACAGATCCCCGCTCTTCAGATACCGGATCACGGCGGACCTCGCGTCCGAACGGATGTCGGCCACTACCTACTCCCTCCTCCCCGCTGCGTCCCCAGCTTGTACACGAACGCCAGTATCTGCGCCACCGCCTTGTACAGATCCGGCGGTATCTCCTGCCCGACTTCTACCGACTTGAACAGGGCCTGCGCCACGAGAGGGTTCTCGACTATCGGCACTCCCGCCTGAGCCGCGATCTCGCGCATCCTCTGGGCAATGATCCGTTGCCCTTTCGCCACCACGTGAGGGGCTCTCATCTTCTCACGATCGTACTTGAGCGCCACAGCGTAATGTGTAGGGTTGGTCACCACAACGTCGGCGAGCTTGACATCTTCCATCATGCGTCTCATGGCCAACTGCCGCTGACGCTGCCTGATCCGAGATCTGACCAGAGGGTCGCCTTCCTGCTGTTTCAGCTCTTCTTTGACCTCCTGCTTGGTCATTCGCAGTTCGCGCTCGAGTTGCCTTCGCCTTGCCACATAGTCAACGGCGCCTATCGCCACAAGCGGGATGACCATCCTGCCTGCTACATACATAGTCGCATCGCCCGCGGCCCGCAGGCCCTCGCCCAAGTCCATGTACGCCGTCATCAGCAGAGCCGGCACCCTGACCCTGATTGCCTGGTAGGCAAAGTAGCCTATCACAAGAACCTTGACAACCGCCTTGAGCATCTCGAACAGAGCCTGTTTCGAGAAAAGACGGCCCAGCCCGCCAATGGGGTCTATCCTGCTGAGCTGGGGCGCCAGCGCCTGCGGCGTTATGAGCAGACCAACCTGCGCAAGACTGGCGCCCATGCCTGCCGCAACCGCGGCCAGGGCCACGGGCGCCGCAGCCAAAAGCAGCGCGCCCATTCCATTTATGAACAGCGCGTGCGCACCGGCCTCTGTAAGGTCGGCTGCGCCAAGGCTGCCCAGGTAGTGAGCGCTGTGCGAGACTAGATTGGCGACTATCCGACCCGCAAACGACAGGGACGCCCTCAGCACATACAGGCATACGGTGAAGGTCGCGGCAGAGGCGAGATCAGGGCTTCGGGCCACCTGCCCGCGTTTGCGGGCTTCCTCCCGCCTTCGTTGCGTTGGTTGCTCCGTCCTGTCCTCATGCGAGGCCATGGGCCCTCACCTCCTCCGGGCGGCTCTGCTCGATCAGCTTCGCATTGCCCCAATGATCAGCACGATGGCCTCCTGCAGTCGCCCCAGCGCAACCCGAACATATCCCACGAACCCCGGCATGGCCAGGACCAGAACGGCCAGCCCCACGCAGATCTTCAGGGGAAACCCCACCATCAGCACGTTCATCTGCGGCACGGCCCGCGCCGCGATTCCCAGGCTCATCTCCGTGATAAGCAAGCAAATCGCAGCCGGCAAAGACATACGCAGGGCGATCTTGAACAACTCCCCGAACCTCAGCACGACAGAATCGAACAGGTCGGGAGAAAGCCCGGTCCGGCCCATGGGAACCACATCGTAGCTACGCACAAGCGCTCCGAGGAGGAAATGGTGCCCGTTGACCGCCAGGTAGACCATGGTCGCCACCAGGAAATGGAACTGGCCTACCACTGTGACCTGCGCTCCGAAGGACGGATCCACCAGATTGGCCATGCCGAACCCTATCTGCGTATCGATCAGTTCACCAGCATACTGCGCCGCTGCAAACAGCAGCAGCGCCACATAGCCCACCACAAAACCTACTAGCAGCTCGCGCACTATCGCCAGGGCAAGCTCGGTTACCTCCCCAGGCACGGATATCGGAGTCTGGCTGACCATAGGGTATACGACCAGGGTCACGGCAAATGCGAACCACGCCTTGACCTGCGCCGGAACGCTGGCATGCGCGAACACCGGAGCCATGATGAACAGGCCGGTCATCCTCACCAGTACGAGGAAGAACACCAGGAATCCGGTCTCCGTAAACCCCAGCACGCCCACGGCTACTTAGCGAGGGCCGGCAGCATCGCAAAGAGCTGGCTGGCGAACCCGGTCATTGTCCGCATCATCCATGGTCCGGCAAGCAGCAGCACCGCCGCTATTGCCAGGACCTTCGGCACAAACGTCAGGGTCATCTCCTGTATCTGGGTGGCAGCCTGGAGCACCGACACAATGACTCCCACGGTCAATGCGGCGATGAGCACCGGAGCGCTCACTTTGAACGCCACTGCCATTGCCTGCGATGCGATGGTCGTTACTGTAGCTTCATCCAACTACCGTACCTCCTCATCCCGCGAAGCTCTGAACCAGAGACTTCACGACTAGCCCCCATCCATCCACCAGTACGAACAGGAGTATCTTGAAGGGCAGAGATATCAGCACCGGCGGCAGCATCATCATGCCCATGGACATCAGCACACTCGCGACCAACATGTCGATAACCAGAAACGGAACGTATATCACGAACCCCATCTGGAAGGCCGATTTCAGCTCGCTGATCATGAATGCCGGGATTATGACGTAAGTGGGCACATCGTCCGGGCGCGCCGGCGCGGGTCGCCCCGATAGACCCACGAAAAGCGATAAGTCCTGCTCCCGAGTCTGTTTGAGCATGAAGTCACGGATGGGTTTCGCCCCGCGCTCCAGCGCGACTTCCTGGCTGATCCGGCCGGACATGTAAGGCTGCCACGCTGTCTCGTTGATCTCGGCGAACACCGGCATCATCACGAAGAGTGTGATGAACAGAGCCAGCCCGATGATGACCTGGTTAGGCGGCACTTGCTGCGTGCCCATGGCGCTGCGCGCAAACGACAGGACGATGACTATCCTCGTGAAAGACGTCATCATCAGCAGGATCCCGGGGGCCAGCGAGAGCACTGTCAAGAGCGCCAATATCTGAAGCGTGCCTGCCACTTCTGTCGGGCCGGCGGCCGGATCCACGCCCAGCCGGATGCCGGGAATGCGCAGAGGCGCCGCGTGAGCAGCGGCGGACCACACCAGCGCCAGTCCTACTGCAGCGATAAGCAACGCGGTTCCCGCAAGTGCGCGGTACATCGCCTTCTCCATGCGTGTGCGCACTCTGCTCATGAGGCGTTCACCTCGCGAACATCCGCGTCGGGCGGGGCATCCGCCTCGGTAGCAGACACAGCTACACCGCCCCGGCCCATCGCCACCAGCACTGTCCGGTCGTCTACTTGCACAAGATGGAGATACGAGTCAGGCCCAAGTCGCGCAGTCTCAAGCAGTCTCATGCGGCGGCCGCTCGCCGCGACCCGGATTAGCCCCGCGGCCTGCGCCTTCTTGAGCAGATGCCCCGCAAGATAGATGAGGCCGGAAACCACCACCAGGGCGGCAATCGCCCGGATCAACAGCTCCGCCACGCTTCTCTCCATATCGCAGCTACACTGCCTTCTCTGGACTGCTCACGAATTCGACGATCCTTACGCCGAAGTTCTCCTCTATGACGACAACCTCGCCCCGCGCGATGAGCCGCCCATTGACGAGGATGTCGACATTCTCCCCGGCGGCCTTCTCCAGCTCGATGACGGATCCGGGTCCGAGTGACATGATGTCCCGGACCAGCATAGTAGTGCGGCCAAGCTCCACGATGACCGGCAACGGCACGTCCATGAGCAGATCGAGGTTGCCCGAGGGCGCTTTCGGTTTGGCCTGGTCGAACTGCATGAACTGCACGTGCTGGATACTCGGCGTTTCTGCTGATGCCTGGTCAGAACGTCGCACCACAGATGGCGCCGAAGCGCCGGGCTCCTCGTGCGCCGCAGCTGCAGCATGCACTGCCGACGTCGACGGGCCTGCGAAGTCCGGGACTTCGGGCGTCAAGTCGAAACTGGGCACAGCGTCGCCGTCGGTTTGAACGTCATCCCAGGAGATCTCGTTTCCGGTAGTCTCATCGCGCAATGGTATTCGCCTCATTTCTCATTGGAGTCCATCGGTCGAACTATCTGAACAGCGTGATTCTTTCCTCGAAGGCCGGGGACAGCATGGAACTTGGGCGCTTTACCTATCACCAGCGTCATGCTGCTCGATGCCCGCTCATTCAGCCTGATGATGTCCCCTACCTGCAGGTCGAGCATATCGCGCATCTCGATCGAAGCGCTGCCCAGCACCGCCACGACCGGCACTTTGACGCGCTCCAGCCCTGTGGCTATGGCTTGAGACGACCTTTCCGGGTTAACCCTGTTCCCCTTCTGGTACCAATGCTGCGTGCTCAGCCGCTGCAAGACTGGCTGGAGGGTGGAATGGGGCATACATATGCTCAAACTGCCCGATGCCTCGCCCACTTTGATCTCAAAGGTGATGAGGCACACAGTATCGTTTGGCGATACAACCTGCGCGAACTGGGGGTTCGATTCGTACCGATCGATGTGCGGACGTATCTTGACCATAGGGTCCCAGGCCTCCCTGAGGTCCTCCATAGTACGGTTGACTATGCTGCGCGCCAGGTTTTCCTCGATCTCGGTCAATTCCCTAATGCGCCCGCGCACGCGTCCCGGACCGCCCATCAGCCTGTCGATCATGATGAACACAATGTACGGGCTGAACTCGATCACCGCCTGCCCTTCCAGAGGTTCGGGAGTGAACAGGTACATGACCGCCGGCGCCTTAAGCGCGCTCAGGTACTCATCATATATCTGCTGCTGCACTTCGCCGAGAATCACCTTAACCGGCGTGCGCAGGTGAGCCGACAAAGTAGTCGACAGATGACGCGCAAAGGTTTCATGGAGCATGTGAATAGTCCTGAGCTGCTCTCGAGAGAACCTGTTCGGGCGCTTGAAATCATACAGCCTGTAGGATCGTCCTTCGGGCGTAGCGCCTGTAGGCGCCGCGGACTCCTCATCAGGCGCTGCGAACTGAGCAAGCAGCGCATTTATCTCTTCCTGTGTCAATACCTCGGCCAAACACATTCACTCCCGGCCTGCCGGCGCAAGCCGCGCCCGCGCTACTGGACCACGAACTCGTTGAAGAACACCCGCGTGACCCTGGCCTTTATGATCACTGAACTGATGGTGGCTACTAGCTCATCCCTGAGCGCATCACGCATCGGGCCAGGCTCTAGATCTTCCAGGGTCCTGGATGAGAGAATATCGATAACAGCGTCACGCATCAGCGGCACCTTAGTTCCGGCCTCGGCGACGCCCGCATTCTTGTCGAACTCCACTGTGATAGTGCACTTCAAGTACCGACGCCCGCCCGTACCCGCCACGTTGACGATGAATGTATCGAAGGTGTATCCAGGGCCCATGGCTGGGCTAGATTCCGACGCGCTAACCGCACCGTCCTCATCTGCAGACGCTTCGCCTGCCGGCCCGCGCCCGGAGATCACCACGTAGCCGACAATGATCGCAACTGCGATCAGCAAAACCGCCAGTACTACTATCAGTCGCCGTTTTCGCATCGGCCCGATCCTCCTGACCGTCAC
>CAYZHL010000007.1:0-412 GCA_964478095.1 uncultured Clostridia bacterium
GTCGTGCCCGAGATCACCCTCGCATCGAGCAGCGCTGCGGGCGGGCTCCGAATGGTAGCCATCGGCTACATGCCGCGCGTGACAGGCAAGGCAGCCAAGGAAGTATCTATGAGCGCGGGGGCCCGAGTTCTCGAAGTGTTGTCGTATGAGGACTCGCAGGATCTGAAGGTCCAGGCGCTCAAGGAGAGTGCCCCGGACATAATCCTGCTTGCGGGCGGCACTGATGGCGGCGACGAGCATAGCCTCTGCGATGATGCGATTGCCATCGCAACGAGCGGAGTGCCTGCCAAGGTGATACTGGCTGGAAATGCGCGTGCCCGCCGAAACGCCGCGCAGATACTCGTCACCGTCGGGCGTGGAGAGCTTGGCGTTGACCTGCGCGCCGCCCACGCCGGAGACGTAATCGCCGCCG
>CAYZHL010000007.1:422-23511 GCA_964478095.1 uncultured Clostridia bacterium
TTCGGAGTTTGTGGCGAGGCTGTCAAGCGGGAGAGTGCTTCCTACCCCAGGCGCCGTCCTCATTGCCGCTGAGCTTTTGGCGCGGGGAACTAGACGGCAGAAGGGGCTAGGGGCTCTGATGGTTGTTGACATCGGCGGTGCGACCACCGATGTTCATTCAGTCATCCCCGAGCTTGACGCGCTCCCTTCTGAGCTGCGCGGCCTCGTGGTCGCCAATGAAAAGCAGGCGTCATATCGCACTGTAGAGGGCGTACTGGGGCTGAGGAGCAGTTCCGACGGCATACTTGACGCTGTCGGCCCGGAAGCAGTGTTGTCCAGAGCGGGTCTGGCCGATGGGGCGGATCCCGACGCTCTCATACGCTACGTGTCGCGCATCCAGGCAGACCCCAGCTATCTGCCCAAGTCGGCGCTGGAATCAGCCTTCGACATCGGCATGGCTGCCTGCGCTCTCGAGGTGGCCCTAAGGCGGCACGCCGGATTCTTCGCGGCTGAGAGCGATCCGGTCATGGGTGTTGTTCTGGGCACACCGGTGGGCCGGGATCTGAGGGCCGTGGGTCTTGTGATTGCTGAGGGGGGCATATTCGCCGCTCTGCCGGAGGAGCAGGGCACAGCTATAGTGCGTAGAGCCTTGAGCGAGCGAGGTATATCGCTGCTGCCGGAGTCGCCGCGCATAGTGATTGACCGGAAATACGTCATGCACAGCATTGGAACACTGTCGATCATTGATTCAGACGGCGCCTTTGCGCTAGCCAAGAGAGTTATGAGACTGAACGGAGACTGAAACGAGGCAAGCTTTGCGCTGTCTTGGGGGGCAAAAACATGCGTACAACTGCTGCACTAAGAACTCTGCTGAAGCAATCCGGAGCGGTAATGGCCCCGGGCGCTCACGACGCTCTTGCGGCCAGAATCATTGAACAAGCCGGATTCGATGTTGTGTACTTCACAGGATACGGCCAGGCCGCCAGTTACCTTGGGAAACCTGATGTGGGCCTTCTGACAATGACAGAGATGGCCACGAGAGTAGCCAACATCGCAGACGCAGTCGGTATTCCTCTCATAGCCGACGGAGATACCGGGTTCGGCAACCACGTGAATGTCATGCGCACAGTGCGCCAGTATGAGAAGGCAGGCGCTGCGGCCATCCAACTCGAGGACCAGGTATTCCCGAAACGATGCGGGCATATGCTGGGCAGGCAAGTCATCGCTGTCGACGACATGGTTTCCAAGATAAAGGCAGCAGTCGATGCCCGCCGGGACGAGGACTTTGTTATCATAGCCCGCACCGACGCCAGGACCTCGCAGGGACTCGAAGCCGCCATAGATCGCGGCTACGCATATCAGGAGGCCGGGGCGGACCTTCTGTTCATTGAATCGCCTGAATCCGTCGACGAGATGAGGCAGATCGCGTCGTCATTCTCCGTGCCCTTGCTTGCGAACATGGTCGAAGGCGGGCGAACTCCCCTGCTGACCGCCGCAGAACTGGGGCAGATAGGATACCGAATAGTGATCTACCCCACGGCGTCGGTGTACGCAGTTGCGCGCACTCTCATGGATCTCATGAGCCAACTCAAGGCATGGGGCACAACGCGTGGGTTCATTGACAGGATGGTCACCTTCTCCGAGTTCAATCAGCTTGTAGGACTCGCGGAGATTGCCGACGCCGAGCGCCGCTACTCGCCGCACGAAGCATGTACCAGTACTAGGGGGTGACGACTTGCCGAAACTCGTGGTTGTTGCCATCGGTGGGAATTCCCTGATAAAGGACGCCAAGCACCAGTCAGTGGCAGAACAGTATCAGGTTGCGGCAGAGACGTGCCGTCATCTTGCCGACCTTGTCGAAGCCGGCTATGACCTGGTAGTGACGCATGGTAATGGACCTCAAGTGGGGTTCGGATTGATAAGATCGGAACGGTGTAGCAGTCTCCTCGGCCCCGTGCCTCTCGATTCATGCGTGGCGGAGACTCAGGGACTCATAGGATACATGCTTCAGCAGAACCTCGAGAACGAGTTCAGACGCAGAAACTTGTCGAAGCACTCAGTGTCCGTCGTAACCGAGGTCGAGGTGGATGCTGAAGACGCAGCGTTTCGCCGTCCCACGAAGCCGATAGGGCCTTTTCTATCAAAGGAAGAGGCGGAAAAGCATGCTCTGGAGGATGGCTGGAGCATAGTGGAGGATTCCGGCAGAGGCTTTCGGCGAGTGGTCGCATCGCCCAAGCCGGTTTCGATAGTCCAGCATGAAGCTGTACGTGCTCTCATCGCCAGCGGGTTCGTAGTCATCGCCGTCGGGGGAGGCGGCATCCCTGTTGTGGACGAGAACGGCGCCCTAAGAGGTGCTGCGGCGGTGATCGACAAGGATCGGGCCGGAGCCATGTTGGCCACATTCCTCGGAGCGGATCTGCTGGTTGTATCGACGGCCGTGCCCAAGGTATCGCTGAACTACAACAAACCGGATCAGGTTGACCTGGACGTGCTCACGACGGATGAAGCTAGGGAGTACATGCGGCAGGGCCATTTCCCCGCGGGGAGCATGGGGCCCAAGATCGAGGCGGCCGTCGACTTCGTCGAGAGAGGGGGAGAAGCTGCGATAATCACCTCTCCTGACAAAATATCTGAGGCGGCCCTGGGGCGTGCAGGCACTCGAATACTGCCAGGGACGCCTGGGACGCACAGGGGGGATCAGCGTTGAGCGGCGCGTTCCCGCACTTGTTTTCAAAACACCAGATTGGACCGGTTGGGGTCAAGAACAGGATAGTAATGCTACCTCTTGGGACTGCTCTTGCCAGCGATACGGGCGCTGCTACCCGCGAGTTCATTGACTACTATACGGAGCGCGCGCGCGGCGGGGCAGGCTTGATCATTGTCGAGGCCACGCTGGTGGACCATCCTGTGGGACGGATAGGGCCTACTCAGATCACTATCGATGATGATCGATACATTGCCGGCCTCAATGAGCTGACTGAGTCCGTTCACGATCACGGCGCGAAGCTGTTCGTGCAGCTGCACCATGGCGGCAGGCAGACTACGCCTCAACTAACCCAGGGGCAGTGTCCCGTGGCGCCGTCGGCTATCGGCTGCAAGATGTGCGGGTCGAGCCCTAAGGAGATGAGCGCCAGTCAGATCGCAGGTACGGTGGAGAAGTTCATCTGTGCTGCAGAACGTGCCAAGAGAGCGGGCTTCGACGGCGTGGAACTTCACGGCGCGCACGGATACCTCATAAACCAGTTCATGTCCCCCCACACAAACCACAGGACAGACGAGTTCGGCGGTTCTCTAGATAACCGGATGCGCTTTCCGCTTCTCATTGTCGAAGGCATTAGGTCCGCGCTAGGCGATTTTCCGATCAGTTTTCGCGTAAGTGTAGACGAGATGATCCCCGGAGGGATAACTCTCGATGAAGGCGTGGTCATGGCGAGGATCATGAGCGATGCGGGAGTAGATGTCCTGAACATCACGAGCGGGATATACGAGTCCATGGCCAGTTTCATAGAGCCTTGCAGCAAACCCCAAGCGTGGCGGGCCTACTTGGCTGCTGCCGTCAAGCAGGCAGTGAACACGCCGGTGATCACTGCGGGCGTGATACGCGAGCCTGAAGCGGCGGAGCGGCTCTTGGAAACGGGCGTTGCGGATTTCGTAGGGATCGGTCGCGGCCTGGTGGCCGACCCCGAATGGCCCACAAAGGCCAGGCTCGGCCGAGCCGACGAGATCAGGAAATGCCTGTCGTGCAACACCTGTTTCAGCAGGATCAGCAACGGTCTGCACATCAGGTGCGCGGTTAATGCCCGTGTGGGACGGGAGGGGCATCCGCAGGCGCGCACCGCATGTCCGGCGCGCGTGATGGTGATTGGCGCCGGTCCGGCGGGGATGGAGGCTGCACGGGTGGCCAAGCTTAAGGGGCATGACGTCGCAATCTTCGAAAAGCGGGAACGATTAGGAGGCCAGCTCAACATAGCCATGACGCCTCCAGGGAAGCAGAAGATCGCATGGCTTCTATCATTTCTTTCTGAGCAGCTCCGACGTCTGGGGGTCACTGTGGTCACCGGCATGGAGGTCAAGCCGGAGGATGTCCACGATTACTCGCCGGATACGGTGGTAATCGCCACAGGCTCACGCCCCTTCGTGCCTCAGATTCCCGGAATCGATTTCCCCACAGTGTCCAATGCATGGGATGTTCTACAGGGTAAGGCGAACATAGGCGCGGAACACGTGGTCGTGGCTGGCGGGGGCATGGTTGGGTGCGAGACGGCGTTATACCTCGCCCAGAAGTCGTGCGCTGTTACAGTGGTCGACATGCTTCCAATAGTAGCCCAGGATGTCGAGCCCATTAGCAGAGGAGTCCTCATTGATGAACTGACACGTGCGGATGTGAGCTGTGATGTAGAGTCCGGAAAAAAACTGTTCGGATGTGCATTTCATGACTGGCCGGACGATGCTGGAGATCCTCCCCGGGTCAGTGAGGATGGCGAGCTCTTCAGGACATGTTCAGTCTCTGGAGTGTGACAGAGTGGTGCTGGCTCTCGGAGCATGCCCCAGTATCAGCCAGGAGCAACTGAGAAGGATACATGCTCCGCATGTGTATGTGATAGGAGACAGCCGGAAGCCGGGCAGGATCATCGACGCCATAGGCGACGGCTACCGAATAGGACAGATGATCTAGGGCCCTGGCCCGGCGGGTGCATCATGTTCAACGGAGAGGCGGGCATTCCCCATGGGGATGACGATTGTAGAGAAGATTCTGGCTGATCATGCGGGGGTCGACAGTGTCGCACCGGGCGATTTCATAATGGCCCGGGTGGACATGTCTATGGCACACGACATGACAGCTCCCATTTCCATCAGCGAGTTCAGGCGGTCCGGCGCGGCGAGATTGCATGACCCTCGGCGCCTAGTATTCATCCTGGATCATTTCACCCCCTGCAAGGACATTAGCGCAGCACAGGCCAGCAAGGAGGTGAGGGAGTTCGCCCGCGAACAGGGCGTTGCGCATTTCTACGACGTGGGGCGGGCAGGGATATGCCACGCGTTCATACCCGAAGCCGGCCTGGTGCTCCCCGGCGACCTCGTGATCGGCGCCGATTCGCACACATGCACTTATGGCGCACTGGGCGCGTTTGCCGCGGGGGTGGGCAGCACCGATCTAGCGGCAGTCATGGCGCTCGGAGAGATATGGCTGAGGGTGCCGGAGAGCATCAAGGTTGTGTACAAGGGCGCGCCGGGAGCATGGATATTCGGAAAGGATCTCATCCTTGACACCATAAGGGATCTAGGGGTTGACGGGGCGCAGTATGCTGCCATTGAGTTTTGGGGAGAGGCCATCGCATCTCTGCCCATGGATGATAGGTTCACCATGTGCAACATGGCAGTGGAGGCCGGGGCAAAGTGCGGAGTGATGGAAGCGGACGAGACTACACAGGCATACGTGGCTCAGAGGTCGCCCCGTCCCGGCAGGCTCTACAAGAGCGATCCGGATGCGGTCTATTCCGAGGTGCGTACGTATGACATTTCCTCCCTCGAACCCATGGTGGCCATTCCCTGTTCTCCCGCCAACGCAGTGCCGGTAGGCCAAGTGACCGGCACGCGTGTGGATCAGTGTGTCATAGGGTCGTGCACCAACGGAAGGATGCGGGACCTGCGTGTAGCAGCTCAAGTGCTGAACGGTCGTCAGGTCGCTCCATACACACGGCTCATTGTGATACCTGCGACTCAGAGTGTATACCGGCAGGCCATGGACGAGGGCCTTATGAACGTGTTCATCGATGCGGGCGCGACCATAAGCCCGCCGACGTGCGGGCCGTGCTTTGGCGGGCACATGGGTATTCTGGCCGATGGCGAAGTGGCCGTCAGCACGACCAACCGCAATTTCGTTGGGCGTATGGGCCATGCGTCAAGCCAGGTGTATCTGGCAAACCCTGCAGTTGTAGCCGCTTCAGCTATTGCGGGGCAGATTACAGATCCACGCGAGGTGATGCCAGATGATTAGCCGAAGGGTATGGAGACTCGGCGACAACATCGACACTGACGTGATTATCGCCGGGTATCACTGTACTACCAGCGATCTGCAGGTGCTCGCAGCACACTGCCTTGAGGCTCTGCGCCCGGAATTCCCAAGTCAAGTGCGTGAAGGCGACATCGTGATCGCTGGGAAGAACTTCGGGTGCGGCAGTTCTCGCGAGCACGCCGCGCTGGCGCTTCAGGCGTGCGGCGTCTCGCTGGTAATAGCGCGTTCATTCGCCCGCATATTCTACCGAAATGCAATCAACATCGGCCTGCCTCTTATCAAGTGTGATCTGGCGTGCGACCGCGTGACAGACGAGCATCAGGTGGAGGTGGATTGGGCCGAGGGGATCGTAAAGAACCTCTCTACGGGCGAGTGCTACGAAGGGGAGAGGTTTCCCCAGTTTGTTGTGGAGATGATCGAGGCTGGAGGGCTGATCAACTACATGTCGCGCAGAATACCAGCGAAAACGTCAGAGGAGGGTCGGCGTTATGTCGATGATGAAAGGAGCGGCGCTTTACGGTCCTAGGGACCCAGTGATGTCAAAGCTTACATGGGGAATTGGCGTACCTCTCTCACATATCCTCTTGTACTGGGTCATGAGTGGGTCGGCGAAGTCGTGGATATCGCGTCTGATGTCAGGAACGTGCACCCCGGCGAACGGGTTGCGGCCTGCTGGCGAGTGACTTGCGGTACCTGCGGCTTTTGCAGGCGGGGGGACATGAGCTGCTGTGTATCGTTGTCCAAAGAGAGGGCAGTGGGAGGGTTCACGGAATACGGAAGGCTTGATGCTTCCAGCCTTTACCCCATACCGGACAATGTCGAGTATGAAGAGGCCTGCTTTGCCGAACAGCTCGCATGCTGCATCAACGGCCAGGAGATGACCGGAGTGAGGCAGGGCGACGATGTTGTGGTGATCGGGGCCGGGCCCATAGGACTTCTCCACGTTCAGCTGTCCTGTGCGCGGGGCGCAAGGGTGATCGCCGTCGATCATATCGAGGAGAGACTAGCGATGGCCCTGGACCTTGGGGCTCATGATATCATATGCTCTTCGGCCATGGATCTGAGGGAGGCCGTAGGCAAGCTGACGGCAGGCAAAGGAGCAGACCGAGTCATCGTGGCCGCAGGAGCTGCGTCGGCGGTCAGCGACGCCCTAGATATAGCCGCCAACTGTGGAGTAGTGAATGTGTTCGCCGGCATCAGCCCCCCATTCAAGATCGAGTTGGATCCCAACCTGATTCACTACCGACAGGTGTCCTTGACGGGAAGTCATGACTTCAACCCTTCCCACTTCCAGCTAGGCCTGAAGCTGCTTGGCGATGGGGTCATAAGCACGCGTCGGATGATCAGCCACCGAGTGGCTCTCGACAGAATTGAGGAAGGCTTCGAGATCGTGGCTAATAGGCGAGGAGCAAAGGTTGTCATCGACATGCGGCGAGAGGCACAGTAGGGGTGGACATGATGCAGCGAACGGGCGATCCTTATGTGCTTGCCATCGACTTGGGAACCACTGCCGTCAAGGCGACCGTGTTTTCGAACTCAGGCCGGCCGATCGCGCGCTCAGGCAGAGACGTACAGCTCCACTTGCCGCAGGCGCACCTAGCCGAGGTCAACCCGGATGAATGGTGGCGCATAACGGTCGAGTGCATAAGGGACGTAGTCGCTGCTCTTGGCCCGGATACCCGACTCATAAAGGCAGTGGGCGTGTGCGGCCTCAAGCATGCTCCCGTGCTCCTCGACGAGCGGGGCAAGCCCATCGCTCCAGCAGTGCTGTGGATGGATCAGCGGTGCAGCGGACAGGCGGGGCGGCTGGCGACAGAGTATGGGCACGTGTTTGAGAGGGTATGCGGCTCTCTTCCCAGCACGACCTCGTCGGCAGCAAAGATGCGTTGGTTGCGTGAACAGGAGCCGGCTACTCAGGCGCGGCTCAGGCACTTCATGCTGCCCAAGGACTACATCCGGTACAGGCTGACGGGAGAGATAGCGACAGACCTGTCAGATGCGGAAGGGACCGGCCTGCTGGATGCGGATGCCGGCGAATGGTCGGAAGAACTGCTGGATCTGGTTGGGCTTGATGAGTGTGTGATGCCGCAGATACTCAGGGCACACGACATGGCCGGTCGCGTCACGGCTGAGGCCGCGCGTGAGACCGGACTCATGGTAGGCACGAGTGTGGCGGTGGGGGGGTCTGACGTCCACTGTACAATGCTGGGAGCCGGAATGTGGGGTCGCCGGTGGCCTGATATTGTGTGCCTATATGTAGGCACAGCCGCGTGGATAGTGCGTCTCAGAGCCGGATGCCGAAGGGAGCCCCGCATATCCGACACTGAATGGGTCGGTGCCACAGCCACATCCGGCGCAGCGTTCACGTGGCTGAAGAATCTGTTGCTGGTCGGCGCGCCCGGCGCGACTGCACCGGAGTGCCTTGTGGCGGGCAACCTCGGCCTGGACAACCCCTATGAGATCCTTACCCGCATGGCGGCGACTGTCGAGCCGGGCTCTGAGGGTCTGTGCTTCCACCCTCACCTGAGCGGGGAGCGGGGGCCCAGGGAGAACTCCAAGGCCACGGGAGCGTTCTTTGGGCTCACTCTCCGTCACCAAAGGGCTCACCTGGCCAGAGCTGTCATGGAGGGTGTTGCATACTCCATCCGAGCCGTAATCGATAGCTACAATGGACGCCCCATCGACCAGCTCGCCTTCGTGGGTGGAGCGAGCGTCAGCCTGCTATGGAGAGATATCATATCCGCTGTGACCGGCAGGACTCTTGTTCCTGCGAACGCCCGACGCGACCGCCGCAGGGTGTGCCATGGTGGCCGGAGTGTGTGAGGGGTTGTTCCGCGACGCCGGAGAGGCTGGGGAAGCTTTTGTCGCCGTTGCTGGCAAGTGTGTGCCCGACCCCGATTTGCGTGATGTGTACCAGGTTTGTTATAGGCGATATGAGGAGAGCGAATCCGTGTTCGAAAGCCTTTGGAGATGAGAACCACTGAGCCAGAGGAGGGACCATGCGCCGGTTGTCTGTCGGCCGGGGCCGACAGGGGCCGGCATGGGATGCGTATGAAGGCGGCTGTCTACTATGGGCCCAGAGACATAAGGGTCGAGGAAATACCGGAGCCGGCGCCGGGGCCGACCGAAGCCAAGATCGCTATTGCCGCGGCTGGAATATGCGGAAGTGACATGCATCCTTACCGTGGGGGTTCACCGGAACTTGTAGATCGTATGCGCGGAAAGATACTCGGTCATGAGATGTCCGGAACCGTGGTGGAAGTCGGGCGTGAGGTAACAGAGGTCAAGGTAGGCGACAGAGTCGGTGTAGAGCCTCTGGTAGGGTGCGGTCGCTGCCTGTTCTGCCGGAGCGGAAGGTACCATCTATGCCGAGAACTGCAGCACATAGGAGGAACCCGACCGGGCGGGTTCCTCCTATGTACTGCAGTTCTCGGCATAGATGCAGTCGGGGTGCACGCGGTTCATAGAGTACCTCCCGATATTCGACATACGGTCGCCATAGTGGGGGCCGGAACCATTGGATTGTCGATACTCGAAGTAGTCAGAGTGACGGGAGCGACAACAGTAGTTGTGGACAGGCTAAGCGCTCCCCTGAAGATAGCGAAGGATCTTGGGGCAGACCACGTGATATGCTCCGGCGAGGCCGACCCGGTTGAGGCCCTGTCCGCCCTCACTGGAGGGCGCAAGGCCGACATAGTCTATGAAGCGGTAGGAGGAAGCGGAGGTACATTCGCTACATCGCTCAACCTGGTGGGCAGGGGAGGCACCGTGGGAGTCGTCGGCAGCTTTCAGCGCCGGCTCGAGCTACCGCCCTGGGAATCACTGATCCGCGAGATCACCATCAGGTTCATCTGGAGTTATGCAAACTGGGGCGCGAATCCTGAGTTCCAGATAGCCCTGGGTCTTCTCGAGAGAGGCAAACTAGACGCAAATGCCCTGATTACCCATAGGGTCCCGCTGGAGCGAATACGCGACGGATTCGAAGTGATGGACAGGAAACATGAGACGGGCGCGATGAAGGTCCTGGTGATTCCGTGAGACGGCGGCGAAGCACCGCGATCTTCGTATACACTCTAGGCTTGGCTTTTTGTCAGGGCACAAGAATGATGCTGCCCCCCGTTCTGCCATTGCTCCAAGCGCAACTGGAAATGGGGCACCTTAGGTCTTCCTGGCTGATGACGGGATTCCTCATCTCGTATGCGCTCATGCAGGCCATGGTGGGCGGCATCACGGCTCGTGTCGGCAGAAGACGGACCATCGCGGCGGGCGTCGGGGTGTATTCAGCGGCAACGCTGCTGATAGGAGTGTCTGGAGCCTACTGGCAGCTACTCGCTCTGCAGGTCTTGGGCGGGCTGGGCGCCGGAGTGTACTTCATAACTGGTCTATACTGTGTGGGCAGGCTGGCCGCGTCGGAGAACAGGGGCCGTGTCGCCGCCATGTTCATGTCAGGCGGCAAGACCGGCGAGTTGGCAGCCACCATGTTCGTGAGTATCGCTCTTCAGCGCGGGAGCTGGGAGGCGGCCTATATGGCCTGGTCTGCCTTGGGTTTCGCCGTGATGACGGCCATTGCCCTCCTGCTACCCAAGATAGAGAAGGGGATGCCGCCTGAGGCCGGCGGGAACACGGACTCTGCGGTCAGTCATAGGCATAGCGGTGCGGCGACCCGGACGCGGAACGATCTCGCTTCGTGCCTTACGCGCCCACCGTATCTCATGCTGACTGCCGCTTTTGTGTTGAATGCGGTCCGTACGTGGGGATATACTACGTTCCTCCCAGAGTTTCTTGTCTCGCAGAGAGGCTTTCAGACTGCGGCTGCGAACGCCGCTTACACAATGACGCTTGTCGTCGCGGTGCTGGCGCAGATGGCCGGAGGGGTGTTGTGTGACAGATTCGGGGCCGTGCCGGTCACTGTCGTCAGTAACGTGCTGGCAGGCGCCTCCACCATGGCGCTTGTGCTATTCACAAGCAGGACTGCTGTACTCATCGAGATCGCTGCAGTGTCGGCCATGTCCAACCTGGCGTTTCTCGCCAATCTCTCCGCCATAATGGCATCCCTTCCTGACCACGCCCAGGAACGCGGCGCGGGGCTGTCGAACGGTCTGTCCTTTATCGGAGCGGCGCTTGGCCCTGCTTTTGCGGGCAGAATCATAGACGTATCAGGGTTCCCGAGTGCCTTCGCCTGGATGGCAGCCATCGCATGGTTAGGTCATGTCGCGGCGGCGGTGGCGGGGAGGCTAGCCGGGGCTGCAGGGTCACGCATGTATTCCACAGCTGCAAAGCCATTGCAATGATGCAAAGAAATCATGCGCTGCTCGGCTGTTACTCGGACCGCGGCTTCCTGGGCATCTCGCAAGCGACGCTGTTGTGAGCTGGCATAGGACGGGCGGTTCCCCTATGCGAGCGCCACTCGAAGTCGTTGGCATCTATGTTGCATGGTATGCGTGTCGAGTCGGAGTACGAAGGAGTACGAAGCTGAGAGGTGGTTTCGAGTGATCGGCGACACTGTGGGCAAGTCGGTGCGGCTCGGAAGGCTCTTCGGAACAGAGGGTGGGCGAGCCCGCATAGTTGCTGTAGATCATGGAACAGGCGGCGTGCCCGCCGGGCTTGAGGATCTGGGATACGTGATCCAACAGATAGTTGCCGAAAAACCCGACGGGGTAATCCTCACCGCCGCTGCGTTCAAACGCTGGCATGCACTCTTTGCGTCCAAAACCGGCCCATCGGCGATAATTGCCATGGATGCACTGATAAACGGCACTCTGCCCGGAAGCGCAAATGCTGAGGAGCACCGGTTGATCACAACCGTCGAAGAAGCGGTGTGTCTTGGCGCTGACGCCGCGAAGGTGCTGCTGGTGTTCGGCAGGCGGGACGCGAGAGTCCATGCCCACAACATAGAGATGGTTGCCGAGCTTGTCGACAAGTGCCGCCATTTCGGGCTTCCGCTCATGGTTGAACCCGCGCTATGGGGCCAGCTCGTGCCGCGCGATCAGCAGAATGACTCGGAGATGATACGACACATATGCAGGATTTCTGTGGAACTAGGGGCCGATATCGTCAAGATGCCCATGCCTGCCGACGCTGATGTTCTCAGGCAGATCTGCGACACGTCGCCCGTTCCCATCACGATACTAGGAGGAGCCCCGAGGCCGGATATTGCGGAAGCAGCATCGATCGCTCGCAGCGCCATCGAGCATGGGGCGAAAGGTATCGTGTTCGGTAGGAATGTGTGGAGCAACCCTGACCCTAAGAAAGCCGTACGTGCCTTGAAGGCAGCCCTGCTGACGGCCTAGTTACGCGAGTTGGATCAGCAAATGTTTCCAGTCCGGAAGGGAGCGACGAACGTATGAAGAGAGCTGTTCTCTATGCGCCTGGACAGCTAGTAGTTGAGGACGCAGCGGTGCCGGATGTGGGCCCGGGAATGGTCGGGATAGCTGTGTCGCATTGCGGTATCTGCGGATCGGATGTCCACATATATCATGGCAGGATCCCGGCGCGAATCCCGCAGGTGATGGGACATGAACTATCAGGACGTATTGCGCAAATCGGCCCCGGGGTGACCGGGCTGGCCATTGGAGATCGCGTAGTAGTCGATCCGTCTGTGCAATGCGGCAGCTGTTCGTTTTGCCGCCAGGCATCTCCGAACCTATGCCCCGAGATACACTGGCCCGTCGGCGGGTTCGCCGAGTACACAGTTGCATCTGCCGACAAGGTCTACGTGATCCCGGATTGCCTGGATCTCGACACGGCAGCGCTAGCAGAGCCCGCTTCCTGTTGCCTAAGGGCAATAGACCTAGCAGGCATTAAGTCGGGCGAGAGCGTGCTTATCGTCGGCGGTGGGGCCATCGGGCTGATCGTTGCTCGGCTTGCCGTCATCTCAGGAGCGGGCCTGGTCATGCTGTCGGAACCTGTGAAAGAGCGCCGAGACGTGGCGAGGCAGCTCGGAGTGGATGTGACGATCGACTCTATCAACGAGTCGCTCCGAGACGTGGTTTCCAGCTGTACCGATGGGCTCGGCGTGGACGTTGCAATCGAGGCTGTCGGGAATGCGCACACCGTGCGAGACAGCATAGAGGCGCCGAGGAGAGGCGGGAGGGTGGTCGTGATGGGGGTGGCCCCGACTGACCTTACTATCGAGATCAGTCCGTACGACATTTACGCCCGTGAGCTGAGCATTAGGGGCTCGAATCTCAACCCATACACATTCGAGAGGACAGTCCGGCTTCTTCCAAGGTTGGGCCTTGAGCCGGTGATCACGAGGCATGTCGAGATAGAAGAGGTTGAGGATGCGATTAGGAACGCCGGCAAGACCGGCGATATCAAGGTTCTTGTCGATTTTCCGCGGTGACACGGGTACGGCAGGGACGTAGGGGGTGATTGTCGGCAGACGTGCTGTATCTAGACGTGGAACCGCAAGTCAAGACAGTGTAGCTGATTCTGAAGGAGGCCTAGAAATGTCACGTAGAGTATGCATCTCGGTGATTGCGATCTGCCTTCTTATGGCGGTGTCCATGGAGATCAACGCCGCCGCTGCTAAGCCCAAGGTGGGTGTGAGCGTATCGTGGTCGGGGAATGACTTCGTCGTCACTATGTGGGAGACTGCGCAGCAGAGGATAAGGGAGCTCGGAGGCATTCCTGTCGCTACGAGCGCTGAGGGAAGCACCGCCAAGCACATCTCCGACATCGAATCCTTGATTGTCCAAGGAGTCAAGGCAATTATCATCCAGCCGTACGACACCGTGGCCCTCGTACCCGTGATAAAGCAGGCAAACCGGGCCAAAATCCCGGTGATCTGCATGGACGGCATGGTCGCCGGCGGTGAGGTTGCTGCCTGGGTTGGATCCAATAACGTGGAGGCTGGAGAGAGAGCGGCGCGGTTCATGGTGGAGAAGATGGGTGGCAAGGGCAACATTGCTGTGTTCTGGTCGCCGACTCACTCCGGGTTCCGTGATCGCTACACAGGCCTTGAGAAGGTCTTGGCTGAGTATCCACTTGTCAAGGTAGTAGCGAAGCACGCACTGCAAGCCACTGACCCAGTACCTGAGACTCGGGCTGCAATGGAGAACATACTTATGGCAAACCCCGATATACGCGGCGTGTTCAGCGTATATGACATGCCGTCGATAGGGGCGAGCCAGGCAATTGAGGCTGCCAAGAGACCTGGGATCACAGTGGTCGGCGTGGACGGCGACCCAATGGCCTACCAGTACATCAAGGACGGCCGGCCGTTTGCCGCAACCAGCGCTCAATCTGCCAAGGACATGGGCAACCTCGCTGCTGAGCTGGCCATGAAGATCATCAATGGCGAGAAAGTGCCTGACAAGACATACACGCCCGTGTATCTTGTAACAAAAGATAATGTAGATCAGTTCCTAAAACCGGCCAAGTAGCGTCTAGGATACGGGATTGAGGCGTAGGGCCGTGGGCTCTGCCGAATCCATGATCTGAGGTACTAGGCGGAACTGCGCCCATGGCCCTCTTCGCACACCGATCGTAGTATGGGGTGCATTATGCGATGAACACTGACAGCGGGAGACTCCTAGAAGTGGCAGGCGTGTCGAAGCAGTTCGGGGGTATCAAGGCCCTCACAAACGTCTCGATGGATGTGAACCGCGGCGAGGTTCTTGCCCTAGTAGGTGAGAACGGCGCCGGGAAGTCCACGCTCATCAAGATCCTATCAGGCGTGTACCAGCGGGACAGTGGAAGCATCGTCTTCAATGGTCAACCAGTGGGAGTTGAATCACCGCGAAAGGCTGAGGAACTCGGCATCAGCGTCATTCATCAGGAACTGCCCATGGTGTCCGGCATGAGTGTGGCGGAGAACTTCTTCTTGGGCAGAGAGCCGCTCAAGGGCGACAGGGGCCTTCTAGATTGGAAGATGATGTACAACGAGACCTCAAGGCACCTGCAGGCTCTGGGAGTGAGTGTTGATGTCAAGGCGCCGGTTAGGCAACTGGGAATGGGACACCAGCAGATGATAGCCATAGCCCGGGCGCTTGCCCGTAAGGCGAGCTTGGTGATTATGGATGAGCCCACGTCATCGTTGACAAAGCACGAAAGCGAACGGCTGTTTGAGACCATCGAGAACCTGAAGCGCCAGGGGATTACCATAGTGTACATCTCCCACCGGATAGAGGAGATCTTCCGATTGAGCGACCGGATAGCCGTGCTGCGTGACGGCCAACACGTCGGCACTGTCGCGACCCGCAATACCAGCGCGGATGATGTTCTCAAGATGATGGTAGGCCGGGAGCTGAAGGAGAAGTTCCCCAAACAACCGGCCCCTATCGGCGATGACGTGCTCGTTGTTCGTGACTTCGGTCGCGGCGCCGCCGTGAAAGACTGCAGTTTCACTGCCAGGCGCGGTGAGATACTTGGGTGTTTCGGGTTGGTTGGCGCAGGTCGCACGGAGCTGGCCAGGCTACTGTTCGGGGCTGACAAGGCCGATAGGGGCACAGTGCGTCTTGCGGGCCGGGAGCTTGATATGTCATCGCCGCGTAGCACGATGAGGGCGGGCCTTTGCTTAGTCCCGGAGGATCGCAAGGGGCAGGGGCTTATTCTGGGAATGGCCATCCGCGAGAATGTCAGCCTGCCTTGTCTCGCGAGGTTCGCAAGGGGAGGCCTCGTCAGGGCCTCAGCTGAACGCAGCGCTGTGGCGAAGATGGTAGACAGCCTGAGGATACGCTGCTCAGGGGTTGAACAGAGGGTGAGAGACCTGAGCGGAGGGAACCAACAGAAGGTGGTTGTAGCCAAGTGGTTGCTGTCCGAGTTCGACGTGATAATCTTCGACGAGCCGACCAGGGGCATAGATGTGGGCGCCAAAGTCGAGATCTACCATCTCGTCAACGACTTGGTCCAAGCTGGGAAGTGCGTGATCATGATCTCTTCTGAAATGGAGGAGATCTTGGGCATGTGTGATCGGGTTTTGGTAATGCACGAAGGAAGCATAGGCGCCGAGTTTCCCAGGAGCGAAGCCACTCCAGAACGGATCATGTATTACGCGACCGGGGGAAGATGAGCAAGATGAGCAGAACGCGAATCGACTGGCGAACTGCAGCGCAGAAGTACGGAACGATATGCGGGTTTTTCGTTCTATGCATCGTGTTTTCGTTTCTTACGGATAGCTTTTTGACGTTCAACAACCTCATTACTGTGATGCGTCAGATATCCATGATAACGATCATGGCGTCCGGACTTACGTTCGTGGCGGTCGCGGGAGAGATCGACCTGTCAGTCGGCTCCATGGCGGGGCTCATTGGAATGCTGGTGGCAGGTTCCCTGAGAGCAGGATGGGGCACGCCTCTTGCCATACTATTCGGACTCTGCATGGGCGTGATAGCAGGCACGTTCAACGGGCTCTGTGTCTCATACGTAGGTGTCCCGTCGTTCATCACCACACTGGCAACCGGCACTATAGCTCTGGGGCTGAACTACATGTACTCCGGGGGAAAGCCGATATATGAGAACATTCCAGATGGGTTCCTTACAATCGGCCAGGGCTACGTGGGCGCTATACCGGTACCAGTCATCCTGATGCTGGTGGTGCTCGCATTGGCCCACATTCTGCTCACCAAGACGCGCACTGGCCGTCACGTGTGCGCTATCGGCGGAAATGCGGAAGCCGCGCGCATGTGTGGCGTCAATGTCAAAGTGCTCAAAGCAGCGGTCTTCGCGCTGGCGGGGCTTACTGCCGCGGGCGCTGGCATAGTGATGACGTCTCGACTGGCGTCAGGCCAGCCCTTGGCTGGAGAAGGGCTGCTTATGGATGCTTTGGCTGCAGTGTTCGTTGGGGCAACAGTGCTCAAGGAAGGAGAACCCCACCTCATTGGCACTTTTGTGGGTGCTCTGATAATCGGAGTTCTAGGCAATGGCCTGATCCTGATGAACACGACTTACTACCTGCAGAATGTGGCTAAGGGCGTGATCATACTGCTGGCAGTAACAATAACGTCAGCGCAGCGGACTCGGCGGCAGTAGATCACGGAATTGGGCAGGAGGTTCAGTCATGGCAGCAAGTAACCGAGTCGACCTGAGCGCGACGTTTTGCGGCATACGGTTTCCTAATCCATTCGTTCTATCATCGGCTCCGCCCACTGCTTCGGGCGAGATGATCCGACGAGCCTTCGATGCCGGATGGGGAGGAGCAGTCATCAAGACGCTGGCGTATGCTCCTTCGGCTGCAGACAACTGGAACGTGACGCCCCGGATTGCCAGCCTAAGATATCAGGACCGGGAGATAGGGATCTCCAACTTCGAATTGGCTAGTCCGAGAGCGCTCGATTTGTGGATGAGGGAAATCGGGGAGATAAAGCGTGACTACCCGGACAGAGCTCTGATAGCAAGCCTCATGCATACGATGAAGCCTTGCGATGAGCAATGGGTTACGCTCGCGAAAATGTGCGAGGACGCTGGAGCCGATGGTATCGAGTTGAACCTGTCATGCCCACATGGAATGGCGGAGCAAGGCGGCGGCGGCGCCATAGGCTCCAGTCCTGCTGCTACCGAGATGGTTACCGGATGGGTGACCGGGGCCGTGAGCATACCTGTGATCGCCAAGATTCCAGGACTCGCGCCCGACATAGTCGCGGTGGCCAAGGCCGCCGCCAAGAGTGGTGTCAGCGGGATCACTACGATCAACACGATCCTAGGGTTGATCGGAGTGGATATCGAAAACCACTGCCCGATACCGAACGTCGGCGGTATGGGTGCATTCACCGGGTGTTCGGGTCCGATCATCAAACCGATTGGGCTGCGGTGTGTGGCGCAGGTGGCCGGGAGCAAGACTCTGCCCATATGTGGATCAGGCGGGATCGCGACGTGGTCGGACGCAGTGGAATATGTCATGCTGGGCGCGAGCATCGTTCAGGTTTGTTCTGCTGTGATGATGAACGGCTATGGAATCATCGAGGATCTCGTGGGAGGTCTGGCTCGCTACATGAGAAGGCAGGGTTTTGCGTCGGTGGCCGACATGGTCGGACTCGCGCTGCCCAAGCTGGGGCCCCAACGAGAGCTGAGCCGCGAGCGCAAAGTAGTGAGCTCCATCGATCAGAGCAGGTGTCTGAAGGACGGACGCTGTTTTGTGGCGTGCCGAGATGCTGGGTACCAGGCCATATCGCTCAATGAAGAGGGTTACCCCGTTGTAGATGAGACCAAGTGCGACGGGTGTGGTCTGTGCGCGCAGATATGTCCGGTGTGGGGGTGCGTGGCGATGAAGAACACCTCCGCGCCTGTCGAGAGATAACGAATCAAATGGAGGCTGATGAATGTGGCAACTCACCTGACCGTAGAGGAAGTTGTGCAGCTCAAGAAAGATTACCTGTCTCCGGCTGTTTCACACAACTTCGCCACCCCCCCCCTGTTTGTCCGCGGCGAGGGCGAGTACATGTACGACACAGAGGGCAGGGCTTACCTCGATTGCTGCAGCGGAATAGCTGTGGTCGGAGCAGGACACTGCAACAAGTCGATCACTGATGCGCTTGTGGATCAGCTCAGAACGTTGCAGCATTCGTCCTCCCTGTATCTTACCGAGCCGGTAGTGAAGCTGGCGAAGAAAATGGCGGAGATCGCGCCCGGCAAACTTGCGAAGAGCTTCTTCTGCAATAGCGGCACTGAGGCCACCGAGGGAGCGGCGCTCATGGCCAAAGCCTACACGGGCTCGTCAGAGTTCATCGCGCTGAGGCATTCGTACCATGGGCGATCGCTGTTTGCCGCGAGCTTCATGGGACAGGGCAAGAACAGATGGGCGGCTCCCTATATGTACGGCGTGAGCTTCGCAGTCAACCCGTACTGCTACCGATGCGCGTTTGGTCTTAAGCATCCTGAGTGCGACCTCAGGTGCGCCAAGGACATAGAGCAGATGATCATGTCCTCTACGTCGGGCCACTTAGCGGGCTTCATCGCAGAGACTATCCAGGGCAACGGAGGCGTTGTTGTGCCGCCGCCTGAGTACTTCAAGGTCGTACAGGATATCATGCGCCGGTACGGCGGCCTCATGATCATCGATGAGGTTCAGGCTGGGATGGGCCGCACAGGGACCGGCTGGTACGCCATCGATCACTGGGGAATCAATCCCGACATCATGACAACAGCCAAGGGCCTGGGTAACGGGTTCCCAATAGGAGCTTTTGTCGTGACGCCTGAAGTGGGAGCCGCGATCAAGCCCGGGCAGCATTTCTCCACCTTCGGAGGGAGCCCGATGGCATGCGCTGCAAGCTGTTGGAACTCAAGGACAAGCACTCACTGATAGGCGATGTGCGGGGCATGGGCCTCATCATCGGAGTGGAGCTTGTACTCGACAATAAGGCTCCGGCGGCCAAGGCGGCCGGAGCAGTGGTTGAGAAGGCCAAGGACAAGGGCCTCCTGTTCACCAAGGGAGGCATATACGGCAACGTGCTTCGCCTCCTGCCAATGCTTACAATTTCTAAATCTCAGGTCGACGAGGCGGTAAGGATCATCGATGAGTGTGTCGACGAGGTAGAAAGGCAGAAATGACAGCGGTTTCGAGAGGAGAATGATCGAGCCATGGCTTCTATCTCAGACGAAAGGCTAGCATGGCTGACGGCCAAAGCTGCTACAGTGCGGATGCATACGATTAAGGCCGCCAGTGGCGCCGGAGGAGCACACTTCGGCGGCGCCATGTCTGCCTCCGACATTCTGACTGCTCTGTACTTCGATGTGATGAGGTATGATCCACTCAGGCCTTGCTGGGCTGATCGTGATAGGTTTATCCTCAGCAAGGGCCATGCAGGAATTGCTTTCTATGCTGTGTTGGCGGAGGCGGGGTTCTTCAGTGTACGCGAGCTGGACACGTACAACTGCCTAGATACCAAGCTAGGGCAGCACCCGGACATGAACAAGGTTGCAGGCGCCGACATGAGTTCGGGATCACTGGGGCACGGGTTGTCGGTGGGGGCCGGGATGGCTATAGCGGGCAAGCTCGACCGGAAGAACTACAGGGTGTTTGTCCTCCTTGGAGACGGGGAGATCCAGGAGGGAATGGTGTGGGAGGCCGCGATGGCCGCAGCCCACTACAAACTGGACAACCTAGTCGCCATAGTTGACTACAATCGTCTGCAACTCGACGGCCCAATCGAGGAAGTAATGGGCGTGGAGCCGCTCACACAGAAATGGGAGGCCTTCGGCTGGTCAACCAAGGAGATCAATGGGCACAGCTTCCCCGACCTGTGTGAGACGCTCAGTGGCGCTGCCTTTGAGGAAGGGAAGCCTTCAGTGATCATCGCTCATACAGTCAAAGGCAAGGGCGTTCCTCTCATGGAAGGCAAGTACGAATGGCATTACGGCGCGATGAATGCAGAACAGGAAAAGAAAGCCCTTGCCGAGCTAGGCGCCATCGCAGGGGGTGTAGAGAGTGTCTGACGAGATGTTCACCGTAAAGGACTTTCGCAGAATGGCGACGCGCGATGTGTATGGCAAGACTCTCGTGGATCTTGGCGCCAAGAACGAGCAGATCGTCGTCATGTCGGCTGACCTCAAGCACTCCAACAAGCTCATCGAGTTCGCTGAGGAGTATCCGAACAGGTTCTTCAACGCCGGAATCGCCGAGCAGAACATGTATGGAATCGCCGCGGGCCTTGCCACGTGCGGTAAGATCCCGTTCATCAGCACGTTCGCTCCATTTGCTACGATGAGGGCCTGCGAGCAACTGAGAACGGATATCGCGTATCCCAATCTCAACGTGAAGGTGGTTGCCACACACGGGGGGCTGAGCATGGGTTCTTTTGGTACTGCCACCCCGGCCACCGGAGGCACTACCCACCATGCCACCGAGGATCTAGCAATCGCACGCGCCATCGCCAACGTGACGGTGATTGTTCCAGCTGATGGGATTGCCACAGACCGGGCAATCCGCGCCGCAGCGGTTCATTCGGGACCTGTATACATTCGTTTGGGGCGGGGCGCCGAACCACTACTCTACAATGATAGTGACTGCCCGTTCCAGCTCGGCAAGGCGAATGTCCTGAAGGACGGCGGCGACGCGACTGTGATAGCTACCGGGCGTACGGTTGCCGAAGGCCTGGTAGCAGCCAGGGAACTTGAGAGGGAAGGGCTTTCCGTCCGCGTTGTGGACATGCATACTATCAAGCCTATCGACCGCGACGTGATCGCATGTGCATGCAGTCAGACCAGGCTAGTGGCCACAGTAGAGGAGCACAACATCCTTGGCGGTCTTGGCGGCGCTGTGGCAGAAATCATGGCTGAGATGGGAACAGGCGTTCCTCTGATTCGCTTGGGCATACCCGACATATACTCTGCGCTTGGCCCCCATGACGATCTCCTGGCCAAGTACGGATTGACAGCGCCGTCTATCGCAGACGTTGTTAGGAGAGCATTGGCGAAAAGGTAGGCGAGGGCACAATGGAGATGAAGGGCAGCGTCATGCATGTCGACATGAGCGGCCGTCGCGCAGTAGTGACAGGAGGATGCTCGGGCATAGGGCTGACGGCAGCCCAGGCGATGCTCGAGGCCGGCGCGCGCGTGGTCATAGTTGACATAAACGCACAGGGTGAGGACGTTGTGCGCTCAGGGCTGGAGCGTTATGGAAAAGGGCGCGCCGAGTTCGTGCAATGCGACGTCAGCGATTCGGAACTAGTCAGGGCGGCCTGCGCGGTTGCGGTTGAAGCGCTCGGAGGCATCGATGTTTTGGTGAACTCGGCAGGCACATCTGCCGGGCTGGGAGCGCCCATGGAGAGCATTTCTGCCGAGCTGTGGAAGCGCATGATCGATGTCAACCTGAGCGGCACGTTCTACTGGTGCCAAGAAGCGGCGAAGGACATGATGCAGCATGGTGGAGGCGCGATCGTCAACGTCGCCTCGATATCGGGATCCAGGCTGAACAGGGGCCTGGGCTTCTTGGGCCCATACAACGTGTCAAAGGCTGGGGTCATCATGCTCACCCGGGCCCTGGCGGAATCATGGGTATCATATGGGATTCGAGTCAATTGCATCAGCCCGGGATACACGGCGACCCCGCTCATTGCCGAACCGATGAAGGATCCAGAGGCCATGGCCACCATGGAGGGCGAAACGCCCATGGGGCGGCTGGGCCGGCCTGAGGAAATCGCAGCCGGCGTACTCTACCTTGCGTCGGATTCAGCGAGCTACATTACAGGCCACGACCTAGTGGTTGACGGCGGATACACACTCTGGTGATGAACCTGCATGAAGGGAGAGCTGTCATCGTGGAGATCCGGAAGCTATACAAGATCATTGAGGACACTTGCGTAGAAGAGGGGAAGAACCTGGACAATCCTCCGACTAGGGTTGCCGTCGCGGCTGTAGTGAAGAATCCGTGCGCGGGGCGGTACATGGAGGATTTGAACGAGATGGTGGACATGGGAGGCCGGCTAGGCGAACTGCTCTGTTCCGAGGCCCTTAAGCTAACGGGGGGAGCGGACCGCATCGAGAGCTACGGCAAGGCAGCTATTGTCGGGGTGAACGGCTCCAGGGAACACGGCGCCGCCTGCACGCACGCTCAATTCGGCAACCACGTAAGAAAGACGATGGGCGGCGGCAGAGGGAAAGCGGTTATCCCTTCCACGGCCGCAGTGGGCGAACCGGGCAGGAGGATTACTGTGCCGCTGCACCACTGTGAGGCAGAGTTGGTAAGATCGCACTTCGACGCGATCGAAGTGTCCATTCCGGACGCGCCGCTTCCTGATGAGATCGTCGTCATATTCGCGGCGTCCACCGGAGGGCGCCCTGCAGCCAGAATCGGCGGATTGCGCACGGACGAGATTAAAGGAGAAGACGGACTGAGGTAGTACATGCTGAGTACACGCCGACAGCGCATCGGCAGCCTACAATGAGCAAGGTATGGGGCAGATTATGCGAACAACACCGAAAGGGGACCAACTACATGGCAGACCCGTTTGATGGAAGGGACTTCATCAGCCTGATGGACTATACCGGTGAAGAACTGGGGATCATTCTGGATTTGGCCAGTGATCTCAAGGCCATGCAGCGCCGGGGAGAGTCCCATGAATTCCTAAGGGGCAAAATCCTTGGGATGATGTTCGGAAAACCGTCGACCAGGACCAGAGTATCGTTTGAGACCGGTATTACCCAGCTGGGCGGGCA
>CAYZHL010000007.1:23521-24551 GCA_964478095.1 uncultured Clostridia bacterium
GGGCATGGTCAGTTCTACACTACAGATAGCCTTCAAACGGCGCACAAGGAGAGCTGGGACGATACTGGGCGCGTGCTGGACAGGTACATCGATGGGCTAGTAGCGCGCCTCTACGATCTCGGCGGCTACGATGTGGCGCGGAACGCCCTGAGGGCCATGGGCGAGAATGCTCAGATGCCCATAATCAACGCTCTTGATGACAAGGAGCATCCGTGTCAGGTAATGGCGGACATCATGACCATGAAGGAGAAATTCGGGAATACGATCGGGGAGCGCAAGATCGTGTTGACCTGGGGATATTCCAAGAGAAACCGACCCGCCGGTGTTCCTCAGGCCATGGTCGCGGCCACATCGCTCCTAGGCCTCAACCTGACTATTGCCTACCCTGAGGGTTACGAACTGGATCCGGTCTATGTCGATTTTGCGAGACGGGCAAATGAGCTGTCAGGCGGATCGCTGGAGATCGTCCATGACGTCTATGATGCGGCGAGCGGCGCCGATGTAATATACGTCAAAAATTGGGGCAGCCGTACCATACCGCTGGAGGAAGACCTCGCCTCGAGGGGCAAGTATGCAGACGACTGGTGCCTGTCGGAAAAGCACTATGCGAGGGCGTCCAGGCGGGCCTATTTCATGCACCCGCTGCCAGCCGAACGCAACCAGGAGGTCACAGATGAAGTCATAGACGGACCTCGGTCGATTGTGTACGACGAAGCAGAAAACCGGCTGCACGCTCAGAAGGCGATCATGACTCTGTTGATGCGTTAGTGTCTTCTGCTTGGCCTTGGGTCACAATTGAGGCATCCGCCTTAGGGGGGATCGAGTCAATGGGTGGTTACCTTGGTAAGGTTCTCAGGATCTCGCTCGACCGCTGCGAGATACGAGAGATACCCATAAGTCAGGAACTAGCTAGGGACTACATCGGAGGAAGCGGCCTGGCAACACGCGTTCTTTGGGAGGAGACAGACCCGAACACAGATCCGTTGGCTCCGGAGAACGCCCTTGTGTTTATGACCGGGCCCCTCACCGG
>CAYZHL010000007.1:24611-24842 GCA_964478095.1 uncultured Clostridia bacterium
TGCGCTGGCGGGAAGGGCGCCGCTTACCGGCATATTCGGAGAGGGAGATGTGGGAGGGTACTTTGGTACAGCACTGAAGAGGGCTGGTTTTGACGGTGTAGTAGTTCGGGGCAAGGCGGATGCGCCAGTGTATCTATGGATTCATGACGGCCGGGCGGAGGTCAGGGATGCGCGGAAGGTGTGGGGCCTTGACACCTATGAAACCGACGCTGTGCTTCGGGCGGAGACAGA
>CAYZHL010000008.1:0-7832 GCA_964478095.1 uncultured Clostridia bacterium
CCGCCGTCGGCATTGCGGGTCCTCTGCTGGTTCCCCTCCTATCTGGGCTTCCAAGCCCCGCCGGGCTTGTGGTCGCCCTGTACATGGCAGCGTCCAGCGGCTATCTCCTGTCGCCTGCGCACGTCTGTTTCATCTCTACTGTCCAATACCTGAAGGCTGACGTCAGGTCGAGCTGGCGGATGCTGTGGGGACCAGGGGGAGCCGGCCTTCTGTTGGGGCTGGTCTTCTGGGCAGTGCAGGTCGCCGCCAACCTCAGGTAATCGGTGGGCCAGTCGTGTCGCCCACCTCAAGCTGAACGGACCCTGATGGCACGCGTCATGCAACACATCATCTTGTCAGCTATGTACGAACAGGAGCGGGCCTGTGGCGATCTCTGGACGCGCGGCGTTCTTGTCTCGGCGATCGCGAGCTAGTCGACCAGATGCTATCGCCAGGAAGAAGCAACGTCGATCTGCCGAAGCGAGGGGCGGCACTTACTGGAATCGTTGCTGAAGGGAAACGACCAGCGAACGTAGAATGGCTTACCAACAGGGTGAGGCATAACGTGCACGATTGTCCCAGGAGGAGGCGCTCCATCTAGATTGCCGTAGAGGGCTGATGGCCATGACCGTTCTCATGGAAGTACAGGGCTTTGCACAGGCTGTAGCGGACGCGATCTCTGCCGTAGCGGGAGTCGAGGTCGCGATGGTCGACGAAAACTTGTTGACGGTTGTCGGTTCGGGCAAGTACGCTAGGCACATAGGACGCACGTTGGAGAAAACCAGCGTATCGGCGCGCGCCCTCGCTGAGGGGCGGACGATGGTCATCCAGAACCCTCAGTATGACGACGTATGCCGCCCATGCACGCAGAAGGACAAATGCACCGACGTCGCCGACATTATCTGCCCCATCATGATCGAAGGGCGGCCGGCCGGCTGCGTCATCCTTGTGGCCTGTACAGCTTCGCAGAAGGGTATTCTCATCAGCGATATGCAGAGGTGGATAAACTTCCTCGAGAGAATGGCGGATCTGATCTCCCGGGCGTTCAACGAGAGGCAGCAGACTGCAAGAGCCGAGGGCCTGGCAAGGCAGCTCGACATCGTGATTGACTCAGTGAACGATGGAATCCTCACGATCGACGGAGCCGGGACGATCCTTCATGCCAACCAGTCGGCTGCCCGCCTGCTCAAGGTTACGCGGGATCAACTGGCGTCTTGCCTGGTGGATAGCGTCTTTCCCCAGTTGTCTTCGGATACACTGGGAGAAACCAGTTCATCTGAGTTTGAGACGTACTCATGCGTCAGGGGCAACAGGGAGTACTGGCTCACAACAGTCAGGCCGATTGCGGATGATTTCTGTCCTCATGGGCATGTGGTCACCTTCCGCGGGATTGAGGAGATCCCCAGGATGGTCGCGAACTACATCCGAAGTGAGCGGCATTCCACCTTCGACGATATGCTGGGTTCCAGCGCCGCGATGACTAGCGTGAAGAGCATCGCTGCAAGTATCGCAGAGGGTGACTCGACCGTTCTGATTCAGGGAGAGAGCGGAACCGGAAAGGAACTGCTCGCCCGGGCCATCTACCACGAAAGTGCTCGCCGACAGGGCCCGTTTGTGGCCGTGAACTGTGCTGCCATCCCAGAGTCTATTCTCGAAAGCGAGCTCTTCGGCTACGAGGAAGGCGCGTTCACTGGTGCGAAGCGAGGCGGAAAGCCCGGAAAGTTCGAGCTTGCGAACGGAGGCGTACTCTTCCTAGATGAGATAGGCGACATGCCTCTCCATCTTCAGGGCAAGCTTCTTCGGGCTGTCGAAGGGCGAGTGGTAGACCGGCTGGGCGGCAGAAAAGCAGTTCCGATCGACATACGCATAATCTCGGCCACTAACAAGGACCTACGCAAGCTGTCCATGCGCGGCGGATTCCGTCCTGACCTGTTCTACAGGCTAGCCGTGATCCCCATCGTCATCCCGCCGCTACGTGACCACAGGGAAGACATTCCCGAGTATGTAGATCACTTTGTAGCCAAGTATGCACGCGACCTGCGTAGGAACGTGACCTTGGTTTCGCCCGCGGCCATGGCCAAGCTGACCAACTACGACTGGCCCGGCAACATCAGGGAGCTGTCGGATGCCCTTGAGTATGCGGTGAACCTTGCGACAGGCACTGTCATCGACACGGATTGCCTGCCGTGCCAGGTCCTATGCCCCCCTTCCGCTGACGCCGCTCTGGGCTCCGGCTCTGTCCCCTGTGCTCGATCCGATCTCGGCTCGGACCGAGATAGCACGGAGTATCCTATAGGTCTTGCGACGAAGCGCGGCATGACTCGCAGCGCTCTCGCGGATGCGCTGGAGCGCTATGGGACGTCCACTCGCGCCAAGGAGGCTATCGCGGCTGCTTTCGGAGTGAGCAGAGCCACTCTGTATCGCAGGCTTCGGGAATACGGCCTTTAGGCGTCCTGCCCGCACGGGTTCCCCTGTTCCCCCGTGACTCTTCTCAGTCTGTCTCATCTGACACTGAGGGTCTTCTCAATTGAGAAACCCGGATCCCTTCCGGGCCCCCGTACACCCATCTGTCTGATTCCCATTGCTGCATAGAGCGATTTACGCTTTCAGCGCCCGCCCGTCGCCTGTTGGCACGCGTCGTGCTATGAGTGTCTGTGGACGCGGCATAAGGGGGTACGGGTTAACATGAAACGATGTGAGCTAGTCTGCAGCAACCTGGAATCCCACGGCGTTGATGGCATCGTAATCACAAGCGAACCCAATGTCAGGTACCTGAGCGGATTTACGGGCTCGGAATCATTCCTGTTCCTATCGCATACGGCCAGAGTGTTCATCACCGACTCGCGCTACATAGAGCAGGCAGAAGACGAGTGCGCAGGGTTCGAGGTAGTGCGCTACCGACATCCATATCCCGAGCTCGAGGCTATCCTGGGGGGATTGGCTGCGACGCATGGCGTGCACAACCTCGGATTTGAAAAGGACTCTATCATGTATAGGCTCTATGACAGACTGGCCAATTCCGGCCTGGAGGCGGAGTTGGTTCCGACTGTCGGGATCGTGGAGACGCTGCGGTACGTAAAGGACGACTACGAGCTCCAGCTCATAGCCAAGGCGGCTAGAATCGCAGACGAGGCGTTCCACCACATACTTGAGATCGTGGAGACGGGGATAGAGGAAAAGGACATAGAAATCGAGCTGGACTACTTCATGAAGAAAGCCGGCGCTGCTGCAGCCGGTTTTCCCACTATCATTGCGTCTGGGCCTAGATCGTCGCTGCCGCATGCTGTTCCGTCGCGCCGCAAAATCGAGTACGGCGACTTTGTCACAATGGATTTCGGAGCGATGTACGGCGGCTACAGGTCCGACATGACCAGAACCGTCGTCATAGGCAGGGCAAACGACACGCAGAGGGAGATCTACGAGACTGTGAAGAGGGCTCAGGCTGCAGGGTGTTCGCGGATCAGGGCAGGGGTCGCGGGAACGGATCCCGATCGGGCCGCAAGGGATGTCATAAAGGATGCAGGGTTCGGCGACTTCTTCGGCCACGGGCTGGGGCACGGCGTCGGTCTGGAGATTCACGAAGAGCCGTTCATGTCTCCAAGGTGCGAAAAGACGCTGACAGCAGGCAGCGTCGTCACGGTCGAGCCGGGCATCTACCTGCCGAGGTGGGGAGGCGTAAGGATAGAAGACACGGTGGTCGTGAAGGAGGACGGCTGCGAAGTGCTTACCCTCTCGCCCAAGGAACTGATATCACTGTGAACTTGATTCCATGTCTCTCGAAATCGAAGGGAGGACCAATAGGTGAAAAGCAGGATTCTCTCGGTCATCGTGGGCATGCTCCTTCTGTGTCTTTTGGGCGGCCTGGGCGTCGGCGCTGCACCAAAGGCGCAGCGCATCACGTGGTACATCGGCGCGGAAGTGCCCCTTGATCCGCAGCACTCGTGGTCGGTTGTGACGAATACCATAGGCACTCACATCATGGAAGGCCTAGTCAGGGTGCACGACGGCAAGATCCTGCCGGGTATCGCAGAGAAATGGGAGATCTCACCGGACGGCAAGACGTATACTTTCCATCTCAGGGATGCGAAGTGGAGCGACGGTTCGCCGATAACAGCGTACGATTTTGAGTACGGCATGATCCGACTGCTCGATCCGAAGACCGCCGCTGAGTACGCGTGGGCGGCCTACTACATCGAGAACGCTGAAGAGTTCAACACGGGGAAGCTGAAAGACGCAAGCAAGCTGGGGGTTAAGGCTCTTGACGCGAAGACGTTCCAGGTGAGGTTGATTAACCCCGCCCCCTACTACTTGGGGTACCTGGATTTTTACTTCTTCTACCCCGCCAAGCGCGAATTCGTTGCCAAGTGGGGTAATGCCTACGGGACCGACGCAGACAAGCTGCTGTACAACGGCCCGTTCATCCTGAAAGAGTGGAAACACGAAGAGGAATTGCTGTTGGTTAAGAACCCGAACTACTGGAACAAGGGCGCCATAAAGCTCGACGAGATCAGGATCCCCATCATAAACAACCCTGCTACCGCGTTCAGCATGTTCGAGAATGGCGAACTCGACATTGTGAACATACCGATCAACTTGACACCGACCTATCTGGCCCAGGGCAAGGCACAGCTCCGCTACAACGGAGCGAATGACTGGATCAAACTGAACCACAAGAGTGGGCCGGCCATTATCAGGAACAAGAACTTCCGCAAAGCGCTGAACTACGGCCTAGACCGAGAGACCTACATAAACCGGGCCACAAAGGGCGTGTACGATCCGGCAACTAGGTATCTCCTTCCTGTGGTATCGGGGATCAGCAAGAAGTTCGTGGAGGAGTACCCTCTCGAGTTCTACCCGAAGAAGGGCGATATGGGTCTCGCACAGCAGTATCTGAAGAAGGCCATGGAAGAGATGAAAATCAAGAACGCGTCAGACATCACGCTGGAATTCCTGATCCAAGACGATCCGTATACCAGACTGATGGCCGAGGCGCTGCAGGATCTATACAGGCAAAGCCTGGGCATCAACTTCACAATCAAGCAGGTTCCTTACAAGCAGAAGCTGGCTCAAGACACAGCGTTCGATTATCAGAGCGTGTACCAAGGGTGGTGCCCCGACTACGACGACCCCATGACATACCTTGAGCTCTGGATCAGTTCGTCTACGTATAATGCCGGATGGTCCAACAAGAAATACGACGAACTGGTGGAATTCGCTCGGTCTACTACCGACGTGAAGAAGCGTGCCGACGCCATGTTCGAGGCGGAGAGACTTCTGCTGGAGGAGGCAGTTTTCGTCCCTCTGCAGTTCCGCAGAGACGCATGGCTTTGCAGCGGCAACCTCAAGGGAGTGGTCAGAGGGTACATCGGTACCGACCCCGATCTGGTGTACGCGTATCTCGATCCTGTGAGATGAGGCCTGCCTGCCGCAGGTAAGGGCAGGGCCGTGGCAAGCAGTGGGCGGCGCCGACCCTCCAAGTCGCGTTGCGCGGGCAGCGCCGCCCGCCCTGACTGGAGTGATCACATGGTCAAGTACATCATCAATAGGTTCATCGCGTCCATCTTTACGCTGCTCGTCCTGGTCACGCTGGTCTTCCTTTTGATAAGGCTTCTGCCGGGCGATCCGTTCACCAGCGAAAAGATGACCCCCGAGGTCAGGAAGAACATGATGAACTACTACGGCCTGGACAAACCGCTTCACATCCAGTATTTCCGGTACCTGGGCAACCTGGCGCGAGGCGACTTGGGGACTTCGATGAAGTACGCAAACCGACGGATCAACGATATCATCGCGCAGGCATTTCCGTACTCCGCCGACCTGGGTATTCGTTCCATTCTGCTGGCCGTGGCTGTGGGGCTGGTTCTGGGGGTTGCCGCCGCTACGAGAAGGGGCAAATCCTGGGACTACGTCTGCATGGTCATTGCCATCATCGGCGTGTCAATACCGGATTTCATAGGCGCCTACTTGCTCCAGTTCGTGTTCGGGATCAAGCTGCACCTTCTGCCGGTGGCCCAATGGAAGAGCTTTCGGCACACAATCCTCCCTGTGTTCGCCCTAAGCCTGTACACTCTGGCGCTGATCGCCAGGATCATGCGTTCCAGCATGCTCGAGGTGGTTTCGCAGGACTACGTCAAGACTGCGAAATCCAAGGGCCTGTCGCCGCTTGAGGTTGTTCTGAAGCATCAGATCCGCAATGCCATTCTCCCGGTTGTGACATTGCTGGGCCCGATTACGGCTTCAGTGCTGACCGGAACGTTCGTCGTAGAATTGATATTCGCCATTCCGGGGATGGGCAAGTGGTACGTCCTGGGCATACAGAACCTGGACTACTCGATGATCCTAGGCATGACAGTGTTCTACGGCGTCTTCCTGATCTTCGCCAATTTCATCGTGGATATCCTGTACGGGTTCATTGATCCCAGAATCAGAATGGTGCGTGAAGGACGGTGAAGAGCGTGCAGTCGCAGGTTAATGCCATTACCCGGGACATGCTGGCGAAGGTGCACCCGGGCGGGAAGAGCGCGGAGGCGCTTGTTAGGCCGAGCCTCACGTACTATCAGGACGCATGGCGCAGGCTCCGGCAAAACCGGGTGGCCATGGCAGGCCTGGTTCTTGTGTGCCTGTACATCCTGCTTTCGGTGATCGGCCCGATGATGGTGAGGTGGGATTTCCGAACCAACAGCATGGACATGGACCTGCCTCCTTCGCGGGAGCACTGGTTCGGCACCGATACGTTGGGCCGCGATATGTGGGCTCGGGTGTGGGTAGGGGCCAGGATTTCCCTGTTCATCGGGTTCATATCGGCCATCCTGAACTCAGTCGTGGGAGTCGCGGTTGGAGGCGTATCCGGGTACTTCGGCGGCGCCGTCGACATGATCATGATGAGACTGGTTGATGTGTTGTACGGCGTTCCATACATGATCATCGCTATCCTCGCCATGCTCGTGCTGGGCCCCGGAATCGCAAGCCTCATCGCAGCCATGGTCTTTGTGGGCTGGATAGGCATCGCCAGAATGGTCCGAGGACAGATCCTTCAGCTGAAAGAGCAGGAGTTCGTTCTTGCCGCCGAGGTTCTCGGCGCCGGGCATGCGCGCATTATCTTCAGGCACTTGATACCCAGCGTATCCGGGCTGGTGATCACGAACCTCACAATGGCTGTGCCGCGGGCGATTTTCTCCGAGGCCTTCCTGAGCTTCATAGGCCTTGGGATACAGCCGCCCTATCCTAGCTGGGGGCAGCTTGCAAGGTACGGAGCCGACTGCTTCCGGATATACCCGTGGGAGCTTTTCATACCGGCCTTTTTCATCAGCACGACTATGCTTTCGCTGAACTTGCTCGGCGACGGGCTGAGGGACGCCCTCGACCCGACTCTGCGCGGTACCGTTGAGTGATCGGGGCCGGATGGCAAGAGTGCATTGTACTGGGGATGATCAGATGGAACGGTTGCTTGAGGTGAGAGGACTTGAGGTCTCTTTCAGGACATACGGCGGCGAAGTGCAGGCAGTACGAGGTGTATCGTTTGATGTGGACTACGGGGAGTCGGTGGCCATAGTCGGCGAATCTGCCTGCGGCAAGACCGTGACCGCCCAATCTCTGATGAGCCTGATACCGGCGCCTCCCGGGAAGATCGGGGGTGGTTCCATCAAGTTCAGCGGAGTGGAGCTGACTGCCCTCTCCGATAGGCAGATGGAGAAGTACCGTGGTTCCGAAATAGGCATCATCTTTCAGGATCCTATGACCTCGCTCAACCCGGTGATGAGAGTCGGCGACCAGATCGCGGAGGTCCTCAGGAAGCACCGGAGCCTTTCGCGAGCGGAGGCACATAACCGAGCGTGTGAGATGCTGGAGATGGT
>CAYZHL010000008.1:7842-11227 GCA_964478095.1 uncultured Clostridia bacterium
GCCGGCCGAGCGGATCCGGCAGTACCCTCACGAGTTCAGCGGAGGCATGAGGCAGCGCGTGATGATAGCGATAGCGCTGGCGTGTCAGCCCAGGCTGCTAATAGCCGACGAACCCACCACGTCTCTTGATGTGACGATCCAGGCTCAGATTCTCGAGCTGATGAAGGACCTGCAGAAGAGGTTGGGCGCTGCGATTATCCTTATCACTCACGACCTCGGGATAGTGGCGAATCTGGCCGAGAGAGTCCTGGTGATGTACGCCGGCAGAATCATCGAGTCCGGTTCGTCGGATGACGTGTTCTATCATCCTGCTCACCCCTACACCTGGGGACTCCTCAGGTCGGTGCCCGGGATTGACTCCGACAAAAGCCAGAGACTTGTGTCGGTGGATGGGACTCCTCCCGACCTGTTTGCGCCTCCGGCTGGATGTGCTTTTGCAGTAAGGTGCGAACGGGCCATGCGCTTATGCTATGAGAGGTATCCGGAAGAATCCGAGGTTGAGTCCGCCGCCCGGGGAGCGGCAGTGCACAAGGCGGCGTGCTGGCTTGTACACCCCGAGGTGCGCGCGCTCATGCCGCAGTTGGAGGTGCCGGCAGGATGATCGACACATCACAGCCTCTCGTTGAGGCAGTGAACATGAGCAAGTACTTTGACTGCGGCAAGAACAGAATTCTCAAGGCGGCAGACGATGTGTCGTTTTCGATCTGCAGAGGGTCGACTTTGGGTCTTGTCGGCGAGAGCGGGTGTGGGAAGACCACCACCGGCAGGGTGGCCGTACGTCTGTACAATCCCACAGATGGCAAGATCATGTTCGAAGGCAGGGACGTCCATTCTCTCCGCGGGCAGGATCTGAGGGAATTCCGCAAGAAAGCACAGATGATCTTCCAGAACCCGTACGCGTCGCTCAATCCCAGAATGACCGTGGGAGACGTGATAGCGGAAGGCATGGACATTCACAGGATCGCCGGGCGGCGGGAGAGGGTCGACAGAGTCAACGAACTCCTCAGCCTTGTGGGCCTTGCCGCAGAGCACTCCGGGAGGTTCCCCCACGAGTTCAGCGGCGGGCAGCGGCAGCGCATCGGCATCGCGCGGGCCCTCGCCGTTGAGCCGGAGTTCATAGTGTGCGACGAGCCCATATCAGCGCTGGACGTGTCCATACAATCGCAGATTGTGAATCTGCTGACCGACCTCCAAAGGGAGTTCAACCTCACGTATCTCTTCATCTCGCATGATCTGAGAATGGTCAGGTACGTGTCGCATCGGGTGGCGGTGATGTACCTCGGGAGCATAGTGGAGATCGCCGACTCGGATCAGCTGTACGCGAACGCTCTACACCCTTATACGCAGGCTCTTCTGTCGGCCGTGCCCACTCCGGACCCGCGCACTGAGCGGTCGCGCCGGCGCTTGCTGCTGGAAGGCGACGTGCCGAGTCCGATTAACCCGGAAGGTTGCAGGTTTGAAAGCAGATGCAGCAGAAGCAAAGCAATCTGCCGCGAACTTCGGCCTTCGCTCAGGACAATCGAGGGCAGCCATTCGGTTGCATGCCACCTACTATAGAGAAGTGAGGGGATGTGGTAGTATTGCCGAGGCCGGTGTCGATGCCGCGATCTCCACTGGCGCGCCGTGGTGATCGGTCTATTCGCCGTACCCGCCCGGCGCACCGCTGTTCCACGCCCACGCGGATGCTATGATGTGTTCCAGCGATGCCTGCATAGGTTTCCACCCCAGCTCGCGCTGGGCGTGCTCGGACGATGCCACGAGTACTGCGGGGTCGCCCGGCCTGCGCCGGTCTTCCACTGCCGGGATAGGGCGCCCAACGATTCTCTCCGCGCAGCGTAGCACTTCCCGGACGGAGAACCCCGATCCGTTGCCAAGGTTGTACGCCAACGCGCCGGCCTGGCCGGCCAGTCGCTCCAGGGCCGCAAGATGTGCATCAGCCAGGTCGGATACGTGCACATAGTCCCTGACGCATGTTCCGTCAGGCGTCGGGTAGTCGGTTCCGAATATGCTCAGTTGCTGCCGTAGCCCGAGAGCCGTCTTCAGCACAATCGGGATCAGGTGCGTCTCGGGGTCATGGTCTTCTCCGATATCGCCTGAGGAGTCCGCGCCTGCGGCATTGAAATACCTGAGTGATATTGACTTGATGCCGTGTGCGCTGTGATATCCGGCAAGCATGTGTTCTATCGCGAGTTTGGTCATGCCATACGTGCTGGTGGGCGACTTGGGGTGATCCTCCGGTATTGGGGTCTGCCTGGGCTCGCCGTAGACGGCCGCACTTGAGGAGAACACGATTCGGTCTACGCCCGTTTCGACCATGGCGTCAAGCAGTTCGACCGCGCAGGAGACGTTGTTGCGCCAGTACTTGGACGGGTTCTGCATCGACTCGCCCACAAGGCTTGCTGCCGCGAAATGCATCACCGCGTCAATCTTGCGTGAACGCAGGATATCGCTGACCAGCATCTGGTCGCCCACATCGCCCTGAACAAGCTCAGCCGCTCCGCGGCCTGCGGCACGAACCGCCTGCGCATGTCCTGTGGATAGATTGTCGAGCACAACCACATGATGACCTCGGTCACACAGCTCCCGTACTACATGACTACCCACATACCCCGCTCCGCCGATCGCTAGGACTATCACCGGACGGCCCCCCTTCGCCATGAGGTGTTCGACGGAGAGGACGCGAAACCTCCATTCTCGGAATCCTATCGTAGGGCTGTGTAGTTCGAGTGGAGGATAGTAGCATCGGGCAGAGAATACAGTTTATGATTGTGATCATCTTGGTTCGTGTTGAGAGGGGCGCGGTGCATGAACGGCCAGGCTTTGCGGGAGAAGGTCATTCAGACAAGTCGCTTTATGCTGTCCATGGGACTAACTATTGGCACCAGCGGAAACGTGAGCGCCCGGTGCGAGGATGGCGAGAGCTTCTTGATTACGCCGTCAGGCATGGATTATGATGCGGTCACGCCCGACGACATTGTGAAGGTGAGTGTGGCCACTGGCGAGACCACGGGGAAACGGGTTCCGTCTATCGAGACCGGCCTTCACCGCGGGATTTACCTGGCCCGGCCCGACCTGCAAGCGGTTGTCCATGTTCACTCGCCCCTGGCTGCGGGGCTAGCTGTTGCCAGAAAGCCGTTGCCGGTGATAGCCGACATGTGCGCCCTGGCCTTCGGTGGGCAAGTCGAGGTGGCCGAGTACGGTACGTCCGGCAGCCCTGAACTGGCTGCTAATGTGGTGCGGGCCCTTGGGAGTCGAAATGCGGTTCTCATGGCGAACCACGGATCGCTCGGCGTCGGGAATAACCTGGATCAGGCGCTGTTCATCTGCGATCTACTCGAGAAGATGTGCCTCACTTATTATTGTGCTACCCTGGCAGGGGGAGCCG
>CAYZHL010000008.1:11281-18213 GCA_964478095.1 uncultured Clostridia bacterium
AGCAATCAGCGCCCTGCAGAGCGGTGTCGGAAGAACATACGGGCAACCGGGCGTCTCCTCCGCTACGGCCGGATGAGCTTTTGGCCCCATTGCGCGGCGCTAAGGTCGCAGGGCAACTGGGCGTGGGCGGGCTATGTGGAGCGGATGCGGAGCGGAAGGAGGAATGCCTCCGGTGAGGGCGCTGGTTTTCGACGATGGCCTGAAGGCAGTGGACCTGCCCGTCCCAAAGAGGGACAGAGGGCAGGCGCTGATACGTGTGAACCTTGCGGGGATCTGTAATACCGACGTTGAGGTAACCCGGGGTTATCTGGCCTACAGAGGAATTATGGGCCACGAGTTCGTGGGCATGGTCGAAGATGCCGACGATGCGGGCCTGATTGGGAAGCGCGTCGTGGGAGAGATCAACATAAGCTGCGGCGAGTGCGAAATGTGCCGGAGCGGCAATCCCCGCCATTGCGAGCGCGTTAAGGCCATGGGCATAAACGGCTGGCAGGGCTGTTTTGCCGACTACGTAGTCCTACCCGAACGCAATCTCCACATCGTCCCGGACTCGGTCACTGATCGCCAGGCGGTGTTTGTGGAACCTCTCGCGGCCGGGCTCGAGGTCCTAGAGCAGGTACACGTTCGGCCCGCCGACACGGTCGCGGTAATAGGCGACGGCAAACTAGGTCTCCTCACAGCCCAGGCCATGCATGCCTGCGGTCGCCGCGTCATTGTGCTGGGGAAGCATCTCGAGAAGCTGGTGATTGCCAGAAACATGGGTATGGACGTAGTGTTCGCCTCGGACTACTCGGGCATGGTCGACGTGGCCGTGGACTGCACCGGAAACCCGTCGGGAATGGAAACCGCAATGTCCATCGTGCGTCCTAGGGGAACGATTGTGCTGAAAAGCACTTTCCACGAAGGCTCTCCCACAAACCTTACCCCCATAGTGCGCAATGAGATCGCCTGCGTGGGTTCGCGGTGTGGGCCATTCCCCCCTGCGCTGCGACTGCTTGAGGCAGGGGCGGTCGACGTGGAACCTCTTGTCGATGCCGTTTTCTGCGCTGACGCGGTAGTATGCGCATTCGAGAGAGCGTGCGCCCGCGATAGCCTAAAGGTACTGATCGATTTCGGCGCCGGAAGATAGGCGCAGTGACATATCGCGCAATCGCAAATATGGAGGAGGGAATCTGAGAGATGGCAAAGACCCGGAAGCTTCGAGCGTTTCTCGGCATCGCATTGGTCGCTTTAATGGTGATGGGGATAGGCGCGTGGGGCGCCGCCGCAGCTAAGCCCAGGATGGCCATTGTGTTCGCCACAGGCGGTCTTGGCGACAAGTCGTTCAACGACTCTGCCTATGACGGCATGAAACGAGCGGAGAAGGAACTCGGAATTGAGTTCGACAAGGTTGAGCCCCAGGCTGTGGCGGAGTACGAGAGCCTGCTGATGCGCTTTGCGCAGACTCGCAAGTACGAACTCATCATATCCATCGGCTTCGACCAGGCAGACGCGCTGCAGATTGTGTCTGCCAGGTTCCCCAATCAGAAATTCGCTATCGTGGACACAGTGGTCGATGCTCCCAATGTGGCGTCATATGCGTACAGAGAAGCTGAGCGCGGATTTGTAGTTGGGGCTGTAGCAGGGCTCATGACCACCAAGAAGGGCGATCCCAGGGTTGTTGCCGACAAGCAGATAGTAGGCGTCATCGGCGGCATGGACATACCGCTCATCCGAGCCAACGTCGCGGGGTATATCGCCGGCGCCAAGTACGTTAACCCCAAGGTGCAGGTGAAATACGCGTATGTTGGCCACTGGGCCGACCCGGCCAAGTGCAAGGAGATGGCCAACGCCATGCTGGACGAGGGCGTTGATGTGCTGTGGCTGGCGGCCGGCCGATCGGGTCTTGGCGGGATCAAGGCAGCTGAGGAGCGCAATCGCTACGCCATCGGCGCCGACTCCGACCAGGGCTATCTTGCGCCCAACAACATACTGACCAACGGAATGAAGCTCGTGGACAACACGGTGTATATGGCCATAGACGCCGTGCTGAAGGGCAAGTTCACACCAGGCATCAACCTGCTAGGGCTGTCCGAGGGGGCGCTCGGCTATTCCAGGAACCTGGTGCCTGCCGACATAATCGCCCAGGTCGACAAGTTGGCTGCCAAGGTTGCGTCCGGAGAGCTCAAGGTGCCGGACGACATCGACAAGGTTGAGCCCTGGCTGAAATCTTTGGGCAAGTAACTCGCGGCTGCCGCGCGGGCCTCAGGCAGGCGCCGGATGGATAGTGAGCATGAGCGCGCGACAGCAATGGATCAGCGCTGCGGGCGGGGGGATGGTCTCCCCCTGCCTTGTCAGGTATGCCGTGGAGAAGGAGTTCGCTGTGCGATGTACGCCGTTCGAATGGAGAGCATCACGAAACGTTTTGGAAACGTCGTGGCCAACGACGAGGTGTGTTTTGCTGCGCTTCCCGGCGAAATCCACTGTCTTCTCGGGGAGAACGGAGCGGGGAAGAGCACGCTGATGCGGGTCTTGTTCGGTCTTTATCGCGCCGATTCCGGCTCGATATACGTAAACGACCAGCCGACGCGCATTGCAGGGCCTCGCGATGCGATCTCGCTGGGCATTGGCATGGTGCATCAGCATTTCATGCTCGCTGAGAGGCTCACGGTTGCGGAGAACATAGTCGCCGGGCGCGAACCGCGGAGGAATGGCTTGCTGGACTATGATCGAGCTCGCAGGCAGATCCGCGAGGTGTCGGAGCGCTACGGACTGGAAGTGGATCCCGACGCTCGGGTGGAGGAGATATCCGTTGGGCAGCAACAGAGGGTGGAGATCATCAAGGCCCTCATGAGAGGGGCGCGCACGCTCATCCTGGACGAGCCGACTGCGGTGCTCACTCCCCCTGAGGTGGACGAGCTCTTTGTCGTCATGCGGGCGCTCCGGGAATCAGGAACCACCATAGTGTTCATTACGCACAAGCTCAAGGGGACTATGGAAATCTCCGACAGAGTGACTGTGTTGCGCGATGGAAAGACCATCGGAACCGTCGATACATCCGGCGCCACGCCGGACGGTCTGGTTGAGATGATGGTCGGGCGGAGTCTTCCTGCTTATGATAGTCGGCGGATGCCGCCGGGGGAGACTGTCTTGCTTGAGCTGAGGGACGTATCCGTGGCCGGAAGGAAAGGCAGTCGCGCGCGTCTGGACGGCGTGAGCCTGGCTGTGAGGAGCGGCGAGGTAGTTGGCATAGCCGGCGTCGACGGCAATGGCCAGCTGGAACTGGAGGAAGTGGCGACCGGGCTGCGGAAGCCGAGCAAGGGGAGGGTCAAGCTGATCGGTCAGGATGTGACCGGCCTTGACACCGGGACTATCAGGGAGAGGGGCGTTGCCTACATTCCTTCCGACCGACTGAAACGGGGAATGGTCGATTCGTTCAGCCTGGCCCGGAACTCGGTGCTGGGCATGCATCACTGCTCGGACTTCAGCCGGCGTGGAGTGCTTCGGGAGAATGCACTCCGTGAACATGCTAAGGGCATCGTCGACAAATACGATGTTCGCACGGAGTCCATCGATCGGCCTATGGGTTCGCTGTCGGGAGGGAACCAACAGAAGATGTTGGTCGGTCGCGAGCTGGCTCGCCCGCACAGCGTTGTGATTGCGGCGCAGCCCACGCGCGGGCTGGATGTAGGGGCGACCCACTACATCAGAGAGCAGATTCTTGCCAGTCGCAATAGCGGCAAGGCGGTCCTTCTCATATCGGCAGAGCTTGACGAGGTACTTGAGTTGTCTGACAGGATAGCGGTCATCTATGAAGGTCGAATAGTGGATGCGCGTCCGACCGGCAGTTTCACCGAGCGTGAACTCGGCCTGCTGATGACCGGGCAGAGGGAAGGGGTGTAGCCGATGGGCCGCCGAGGGGATGTATCAAGGTTTGCGTACTCAGCCGTCGCAGTGCTGCTGGCGCTGCTGATCGGCGCTGTTTTGATAGGCGCCTCCGGCTACAGCGTCAAGGAGGCATACTCCAACCTTCTCATGGGGGCTTTCGGAGGGGTCTACAGCCTGGCAACTACTGTGGTCATGTCGACCCCGCTGCTCTTCGCCGGGCTTGCAGTGGTATTCGCGTTCCAGTGCGGCCTGTTCAACGTGGGGGCTGAGGGGCAACTCTACGTGGGCGCCTTGACGTCTGCTGTGGTTGCTCTGGCGCTTTCGGGGCTGCCGCCTGTGTTCAGGGTGGTCATTGCTCTGGCGGCGGGGGCCGGGGCCGGCGCGGCGCTGGGCTTTGTGCCTGGGTATCTCAAGGCCAAGATAGGAGCGCACGAGGTCATCACCACGATCATGCTCAACTACGTAGCCATATCCCTCACGACATTCCTGGTGAAGAACTACTTCAGGGATCCTGGCCCGGTTGACCAGACGGTGCTGCTTCCTCCAGGTTCTAGGTTGCCGGAGCTCGTGTCGGGCACTAGGGTTTCGCTGGGCATAGTGATCGGGATCCTCGCTGTCGCGCTTCTCGATCACGTTATACGCAGGAGCGTGCTCGGCTACGAGATACAGGCCGTCGGGCGGAATCCGCATGCTGCCGAGTACGGCGGAGTGAACGTGCGGGCGAGGACAGTTCAGGCCATGATGATCAGCGGCGCAGTCGCGGGACTTGCGGGTTCGGTGGAGGCCATGGGCACGCTGTATCGGTTCATACCCTACTTCTCACCCGGCTATGGTTTCACCGGGATCGCGGTGGCGGTGATCGCGGGCCAGAGTATGTGGGCGGTCATTCCTGCGGCTGTTCTCTTCGGGGCACTGCAGTCGGGCGGGCAATCTATGCAGCTCTTCGCCGGGATACCTATGGAACTGATGACTATGGTGCAAGGACTGGTGATTCTGTTCGTAGCTGCGCCAACGCTTGGGAGCATGCTCCTTGGGCTGCGGCGTCGCTTGCCGGAGAAAGGCGGAGGGCGGGCATGAGCGGATTTGCAGATGTTGTGTTCAACATAAACAACCTTACGGCCACTGTCAGGATGGCTACGCCCATAGCTCTGGCCGCGATGGGCGGGGCATTCTCCGAAAGGTCCGGAGTAGTCAACATCGGGCTTGAGGGCATGATGCTGGCGGGGGCGTTCTGCGGGGTGCTGGGATCGCACTTCACAGGCAGCCCGTGGCTGGGCGTCGCGTTCGCCGTGGCCGGCGGGGGGCTCGTCGGCGCTATCCTTGCGGTGTTCGCTATCCGCCTGAAGGCTGACCATGTAGTCACAGGTGTCGGCATAAACATCCTGGCTTCGGGCGCTACAACATGGCTGATGCAGGTCATATGGAAGCGCAAGGGCGCTACCGACATGGTCGCCGGGCTCGGAACGTGGTCAGTGCCTGGGCTTCGCGGCATACCTGTGCTCGGGACCATCCTGGGCACGCATTCACCGCTGGTCTACATCAGCCTCATCTTGATCGTGCTCGGCTGGGTGTTGATGTTCAGGACACCTCTGGGCCTTCGCATAAGGATGACGGGCGAGCATCCTGAGGCCGCTGATACTGTGGGGATAAACGTGCGCGCAGTGCAGTATCTCTGCGTGATCCTCAGCGGATGCCTGGCCGGGTTGGGCGGGGCATATCTGTCGCTGGCACAGCTCAACTGGTTCAGCAAGGACATGTCGGCCGGGCGCGGCTACATGGCCCTGGCGGCATGCATATTCGGGGGTTGGAATCCCCTCGGGGGCCTCGGCGCGAGCTTCCTGTTCTCATTCACCGACGCGATACAAATGCGTATGCAAACGGCTCAGATACCACTTCCGGTAGAGATCATACAGATGATCCCCTACCTCCTCACGATCCTGATCCTCGCAGGAGCAGTGGTCCGGTCGAGGCCGCCCGCGGCCCTGGGGAAGCATTATGAGGCGGGGCATGTGAGGTAGATGCTGCTGTCTATCAGCATTGCCGTTCACGCTCTGGCATTGGGCGATCCTCCCGCGCCTGCAGAATCGCTTTGTAGGCTCGCGCCATCGGTATGTCCCTTCTCAAGATTACTCCTCACACTATAGCCAACCAAGCCTAAAGTGAAGCGAAGCCTAGCAGCAGGAAAGGCGCAGCGGCGGACCACAGAGTACATGGAAAAATCTAGATGTCGATTCTATGAACACGTTCCCGACGATATGTCGATAAAACGGACAAGAGGTGATGCATAACGGACCGAATAGATGCATAGGCGGCCTGAGACTGAAATGGCCTAGCATATATACCCAGATGGACTAACGATATGCGGAAGATATTAGTGATAATTCCCATTCATAAGTCACATCATGCCACTATTCACAACCGCAGCCACTGGATCATTCTGACGCCGGCCTTTATGCGGATATGCATTCCGATATACATCAGTACCCGTCCGGGGCTACATCCGCGAGTACTACTAGCGACTCCGCATGGCTCGAGCTGATTGGTCGCGTATCTTGGCTGTACAAGCTTCGGTAGAGGGAATCGAGTCGCTTGAGGGAATGTACAGAGCTGTGACACATGGGACACGTCACCGTTCGATGACTTGTCTATCACATACCGGATAGACGTTGTTGACCCAAGCCGCACATCCAGGCCGGAATTGGCCGCCAGCATAGCCCGTGATGGAGTGGTAGTGTACGAGCGCCCATCCAGACGGGTGTGATCCATCCCTTTCCTGTCCGACAAGTGGGGCGTGGAGAGTGCGCCGGGGCCATTTCGTGAAACCGCCCGCCGCGAAGCCTTCCCCTGGAAAAACGCGAAGGAATCTGCCGCCGAATGGCTAATCAAGTGGTGACACAGTCTTTAGGCCATACTTGGGCACATTTCCAACATGCATGCGAGGAGGCTTATGCTATTGGCACGTGGATCACGAAGGTCGAGTGGATTCCTGTGCGTTTTCGCAACGTGTACTCTGCTGGTCCTGATCATCGGCGTCGGCCCGCTGGCTGCCCAGCTAGACAACAGGG
>CAYZHL010000008.1:18223-19534 GCA_964478095.1 uncultured Clostridia bacterium
ACTCGTCGAATGTGCGCAAATGGTGGACCTGGAACTGGGATATAGGGGATGGCCTGGGCGATCTCGTCACGGAGGCCCTGGTGGCGAAGGGGAGCTACAGGGTGCTTGAGAGGGCGCAGATGAAACGTATCCTCGGAGAGCAGGACTTCGGCAGATCAGGTAGGGTAGATGAGTCGAAGGCCGTAGAGATCGGCAAGCTCCTAGGGGCGAGGTTGGTCATATTCGGGGCCCTTACCGAGTTCGATTACGCGTCCACCGGAAGTGTCAGGATCGGCGGGATAGGCATATCGGGCTCAAAGGCAAGGACGAAGCTGAATGGCAGGATTGTGGATGCGCAGACGGGCGAGATACTCGGCGCGGTTGTGGGGGAAGGTGAGGAAAGCGGCGCTACCCTGTCGGTGAACACGTATCGAGGGATCTCCTTTTCGTCCAAAGAATTCCGAAACAGCACGGTGGGTAAGTCAGTCGATAGGGCGGTCGCGGCGTTTGCGGATGCTGCCGCTATCAAGATCGATGAAGCGGGAGCGAGGCTAGCCGCTGAGGCGCGCATGGCTTCGCTGTCCGGGTCAGTCGTCGCCATAATCCCTGACGGCGTTATCATCAACCTTGGATCCAATGCGGGAATCGCCAAGGGCCAGCGCCTTGAGGTGTACCGTCTGATGGCCGTCCCGGGTCTGGCGGAGCCGGTTCGAATCCCGGTGGGCTCCATACAGATCATCAGCGTTGACCCAAATGCTGCAGTTGGCCGATTCGAGTCAGTCACCTCGCCTGTGGAGGTGGGCGACGTCGTATCGAGGGAGTAGAAACAGGGATACTGAGACTGACGGGCACTACATGCGAACCGATAGGAGGTAGTCGACATGGACTTGGAGAAGTCGACGACTTGCCTAACGTCCGACACCGCCAAGGCTCTTCGCGGGCTTCTCGGCGTGGCCGGGCTGAGGCCTCATGATATCGTAGTGGTTGGGTGCAGCACCAGTGAGGTCGCAGGCCACAGAATCGGGTCCGCATCCAGCGCGGACATTGCCGAAGCGATAATGGATGGGCTACTGCCCATCATCAAGGAAGACCAGCTGTATTTGGCCATTCAGTGTTGCGAGCATCTCAACAGGGCATTGGTAGTTGAGCGGGAATGCGCTGCCCGTTGCGAGCTGGAACTGGTCACTGTGATTCCTCACCTGAAGGCCGGCGGCGCCCTGTCTGCTGCGGCCATGAAGGAGTACAGCGATCCTGTAGTCGTGGAGAGCATTTCGGCTCACGCAGGAATGGATATCGGGGACACATTCATCGGCATGCATCTGCGGCGGGTGG
>CAYZHL010000008.1:19643-24197 GCA_964478095.1 uncultured Clostridia bacterium
TATGGCCCGCACAAGGCCGAAGCTCATAGGGGGCGAGCGAGCTCTGTATCCTAAGACCTCCTGAGTGACCAAGCAGGATAAAGCGAGTCCGTGCCGAATATGAACTCTGGGTGTCATATGAATGTGGCATGGAGATAAGGAGAGGGCCACTCATGAAGCCTCTGTGCTTCATTTGTGCGCCCTTGTTCTCTGTATGCCGGTGACATCTGAAGGCTATTGGTCGTGCGCGGCGCGCGGGCTCGCGGGCTGCGATGAGACGAAATGAGATGAATCGAGGCGATGCGTTGGCGGTACGGAGTTGGCCGTTGGCCGACGCCCCACAGGGCAGCCGGCGGCATTACCGAAGCTAGATGCGTTTTACCTGCAGGGAAACAACGTGATTGTGTTGAATTTACGAAACCTGGGAACTGCCTGCTGACTGGAACAATACTGCGAGGAGGTAATACGATGAAGAGGCTTCTAGTGCTAGTCCTGGCCGTCGTGATGATGGCATCGGCCACGCTTGCGGCCGCGCCGGCGAAGATCGAGGCTGAGCTCAGCCTGATCACCCCTGTTGCCAGTTTTGTGAGCGTAGCTGCGCTCGACGCCTTCAAGGTGTGGGCGAAGGCGAAGTATGGTATCGATGTGAAGACCAACTATACTGCCAAAGGCACTCAGCTGGCGGTAGGCCTGATCCGCGAGTGGGGTTCCAACCCGCAGGCCGACGTAATCTGGGGCGGCGAGACGGTGCTCTATGATATGTTGGCAGCTGACGGATTCCTGATTAAGCATGAGGCCCCCAAGGCCTTGCTGGACCGCATACCGGCGACTATGGGCGCCCCCAAGCCGATGCCGCTTAAGGATCCCAAGGGGTTCTGGACCGGCACAGCGCTTGAGCCCTACGGTATTGTGTTCAACGAGGGACTGGTCACAAGGAGACTGCGCACAGCCGCGCCCAAGACGTGGGAAGACATGCTGGCCAATCCCAAGTTCAAGGGCCAGATCGCTCAGTGCACGCCTGACAACTCCAGTTCGAACCATGCGACCTACGAGGTCATTCTGCAGAAGTACGGCTGGGATAAGGGCTGGGAGTGGCTATCCAAGCTGGGTGCCTACACCGGGCAGTTCGTCGCGAAATCCGGCGACGTCCCGGGCGTGGTAGCCAAGGGCGAGTACGCGCTGGGCTTTGCAGTCCCGAGCTACATGGCGTTTGAGAACTTCCTCAATGGAGCCGACATCCGGTTCATCGCACCGCCGGGAGCATACGTCACACCTGAGCCCATCGGCATAATCAAGAACTGCAAGAACCCCAATGCCGCCAAGGCATTCATCGAGTTCCTGTTGACCGATGAGGGTCAGAGGCTGTTTATCGATCGCGGCCTGTTCCCGGTAGTGCCCGAGATGAAGGTGGAAGGCGCACCAGGATCCACGGCTGAGCTTGCGGTCACATTCTACGGAGGCCGTAGGAGCTACTTTGAGGGCACGGTTGAGAACACGTACGATAACGCTTTGTCGCAGAGCAGAGAGAGTGACGTCAACAAGTACTTCCGCGATAACGTCTTCTCCAAACTGGACGCTCTGAAAGCCAAGTACTAGTCCTGATCGTCGGTTGGTTTGACAGCATAGATTTCCGAGAGCCTGCGGGCGAGTCTCCCTCGCCCGTGGGTTTCCTTTGGTAGTCGTTTGACTTGAGGTGAAGTGCATGGATATCAGGCTTACTGGGGTCACGAAGAGGTTCAAGAGTGTTGAAGCGCTGAGCCGAGTAGATCTACACATAAGGGACGGCGAACTCTTCACCTTGCTCGGGCCCTCTGGCTGTGGCAAGACAACTACCCTGCGCCTTGTCGCCGGGTTCTACCTCCCTGACGAGGGCAAGATCATGTTCGGCGACCGTGAGGTCCAGGAGATCCCTACATCCAAGCGGAATATCGGGATGGTGTTCCAAAACTACGCTCTGTGGCCTCACATGACAGTGTACAGGAATGTAGCGTACGGATTGCAGTTCAAGAAGGTGCCCAAGTCTGAATGGCCCAGGACGGTCAATGAAGCCCTCATCAAGGTAGGGTTAGTTGGCTACGAAACGCGCTATCCGGGGCAGCTGTCAGGGGGTCAGCAGCAGCGTGTGGCGCTCGCAAGGGCTCTCGCGCTCAATCCGGATGTGCTGCTCCTGGACGAACCTCTTTCCAACCTGGATGCCAAGATCCGAGGATCAGTGCGCGCAGAGATCCGGAAACTGCAACAGTCATTGGGCATTACAACGGTCTATGTCACTCACGACCAGGAAGAAGCGCTTACGCTCTCCGACCGGATCGGCATAATGTGCGACGGCAAGTTGGTCCAGATAGGCACGCCGCATGATCTGTATGAAAAGCCGTCAACGCGCTTTGTGGCCGATTTCATCGGCACCAACAATCTTGTGGCCGGCACGGTGGAGGCTGTGGGCGAGGACATCACAGTCGTCACGGAAGTGGGCACAATCCGGGGGTTCAGCCACTCTGCCGTGAAGCCCGGCGACAAGTGCACTGTGGCTTTCCGGCCCGAAAACGTGGAGGTCCACATGGCACAGCCTCCCACGCAGGACAACCACGTTCGCGGCAAGATCGGGTTTGCCAGCTACATGGGGAATACACTGCGCTACGAAATGGAGCATCCGGCTGGGGTCGTACTAAAGGCCGATATCAAGAATCCTCTTCAGCATGAGGAACTGGGTTGGGGCAGTGATGTGTATTTCTGTTTCTCGAAGTCTGCGTCTCTTGTCATACCGGACTGACGTGCTGACCCCGACCATGGACAGGCAGGTGGTTGTTCAATGTCTTCAGGGAAGACCATGATAAGTCTCAAACGGTGGCTTAGGGCCTCCAATCCGTGGGTATGGCCGATATATCTGTTCCTGATCATGTTCGTCATATTCCCCCTCGTGAGACTATTCGTCGACTCGTTTTCGACTGCAGACGTACAGCTTTCGGCGCTCAACGAGGTCGTTCTCACCACCGATTTGCTTGAGGAGAGGGTAAGCGTCGGCGAAATGGAAGGCGCTCAAGCAGTTGCCCATGACATAGCGCTTCAGCTGAACAGGTCCGTGGACGTGATGGGCCGCATGATGGAAGCGCTTGGCAGGGCCACGTTTTCCCAAGACGAGTTGATAGCCAAGTGGAAGGATTCCCAGGATCGTGTGGCACAGGAAGCGACGGTGATGGCCGAGCTTCAGCATGATCCGGCGGCTGCCCTGGCGGAAGCCAAGGAGGCCCGGGCCCTGGTTCAGGAGATCTTGCGCTTGCCGCGGCAAGCTTTTTCGGTGAATTACTTCCTGGACGTGTTCAGAGACAAGCTATACATGAAAGCCCTGGGCAACTCCCTTCTGCTGGGAGTCGCCACAGTGATCACTACGTCGATCATTGGCTTTGCAGTAGCCTTTCTGCTGGTTAGGTACGACTTCCCCGGTAGGAAGGCCTTCAGTTTCCTTACTACCGTGCCTATAGTCATGCCTCCTCTAGTGGGCGTGTTGGGTTTCATCTTCATACTGGGGAGAGGAGGCACAGTGAACGAACTCTTCTACCAGCTGGCTGAGGGTCTGGAGAGATCATGGCCCTCCATGTCGAACTGGCTATTTGATCATCTGCCATTCAACTTTGTCTATGGTTGGCACGGGCTACTGCTGGTAGAGACGTGTCACTTGTTCCCGCTCATCACGCTGAACGTTCTCGACTCGCTGAGCAAGATAGACGCCTCGCTGGAGGAAGCGGCGGAGAGTATTGGATCTATGGGTCTCAAGCGCCTCTTTGATGTGACCATTCCATTGACCATACCGGGCTTTGTTACCGGGGCGCTTCTGGTGTTCATCGGGGCTTTCGCAGACTTTGCGGCCCCCATGGTGGTGGGATTGACCAACTTCATCGCTCCACTGGCATACATGGACATCCAGCAGTTCACCGACAGACACCTGTTCAAGATGGGCATCACAGTGGGCGCTGTCATGGTGGTTTTTTCGATCGTGTTCCTGTTGATAGCCAAGAAGTATGTATCGCTGAAAGACTACAGCACGCTCTCGTACAGAGCTGTGGAGAGGAAACCTCTTAAGGGCAAATGGGCGGCGCTGGCCGTAGTATTCCTGATCCTGCTCCTGCTTGTGAGTTTCATACCCTATCTCGGCGTTGGCCTCGCCTCATTCGCGCGGAGCTGGTCCATGTCTCCGCTGCCAACATCATGGACTACGGTCCATTACGAGAAAGTGTTGCTGTACGCGCCCGGCTACATCATCAACACTTTCCGATTCTGTATACTGGCCATCATCATGTGCATCCTGATCGGAGTGCCAGTATCGTGGATCATGGCGAGAACTCAAATGCGGACGCGCGGAGCTCTAGACGTCCTGACAATGCTAGTGCTGGCTCTGCCGGGCACTGCACTGGGTATCGCCTACATCAGGGCCTTCAACACTCCGATACTCTTTGCCAAGCCGCTGGCGAACATGTGGATCATACTCCCCATAGTGCTGGCTGTGAGGCGAGTCCCGTACACTGTGCGGTCATCCTACAGCTCTCTACTCGTAGTGCACCGTTCGATGGAGGAGGCCGC
>CAYZHL010000009.1:0-230 GCA_964478095.1 uncultured Clostridia bacterium
CGGTCTCCGGCCCAAACACGCCGTCGGCAAGGCCGCTGTAGTGCCTGGCCACTTTCAGCCCTTCCTGTAGGTCCTGCACGTGCTCCCCAACCATCCTGGGCTCCTCGAGCCACAGCTGGTGTAGGTCACCACATGAGCAGAGATCCTGGGATTTCGAGTCGCGCGGCAGCGGTTCCCGCCCTTCCTGACCGCCTGCCCAGAGCGAGCGGGGCAATTCGCTGAGGCCCGCC
>CAYZHL010000009.1:240-3225 GCA_964478095.1 uncultured Clostridia bacterium
GCGGCGGCCACTTCCCCAGCAGTCTCAGGTTCAGGTTCAGGCGGGAGCTCGACTATGCGGAATCCGTCGTCTTGCCCCATTAGTTCAGCGCGCCTTGCGGCCATGTGGTCATACCCGCGCGAGAATACGGACGCCATGACAATCCCGATCAGCATGAGCCCGACCAGGCGTGTCAGGAACTGCTTGCCAGGGCCTTGCGTCACATTCATCACCTATGCCGTGAGATTGATCCATTGATGCATTTCCCAGATAATCTGTCCAGCATAGTGTATCCAGCAAGCTCAGGGTTAACGCAGCGCGCCGGCTGCGCGGTCGCGGCGCGTGCGGAGAAGAGGGCCGGCGACGCGGCGTGATCACAAGAAGGTATGGACGCATGTGACTAGAATACATATTGCGGTACCTTATATTGGTCGGCCGGCACAGGTTGGCCTTGTTGAAGGGGGCTTACGGATGCGGGGAGAGATGCGGGCCATAGCCAAGACATCGCCGTCTCCAGGCGCCGAAAAGGTAGTGGTTCCCATTCCCCAGCCCGGTAGGGGCGAGGTATTGATCAAGGTGCGCGCGACTGCCATCTGCGGCACCGACGTGCACATTTACGAGTGGGATCAGTGGTCGCAGGGGCGGGTGGCGACGCCGAGGATCTTCGGGCACGAGTTTTGCGGAGATGTTGTCGAGATAGGCGAAGGCGTCACCAAAGTCAGGGTAGGTCAGTTTGTATCGGCAGAGACTCATACGGCATGCGGGCATTGCTTCTACTGCCTCACCGGGCAGGCGCACATCTGTCGGGAGGCCAAGATCGTGGGCATCGACAGGGACGGGTGCTTCGCTGAGTACATCATCTTGCCTGAGTTCAACTGCTGGATATGGGATATCGACATACCTGATGAAATCGCCGCCATCCAGGATCCATTCGGCAATGCGGTCCACACGGCGCTCGCAACGGACTTGGCTGCAAAGACCGTCCTCATAACCGGCATGGGCCCCATTGGCCTGTGCGCCATCAGTGTTGCGAAACGCTCGGGCGCCACCCAGGTTTATGTCACGGATGTGTCGGAATATCGGCTTGATCTGGCAAAGAAACTTGGGGCGGATCTGGCGATAAACCCGACTGAGGAAGACCCTGTCGCGGCTGTGAGGGATGCCACGGGAGGGCTCGGAGCCGATGTGCTGCTGGAGATGTCGGGGAATCCCACCGCCATACGCCAGGGGTTTCAGGCGCTGCGAAAGGCGGGGTTCGCGTCGCTTTTGGGGATTCCGTCAAAGCCGATGGAGATAGACCTCGCAAACGACATCATATTCCGAAGCCTCACCGTGCAGGGCATCAACGGGCGGAGGATGTTTGACACTTGGTACCAGGCCCGGGCGCTGCTTAAGGCCGGGATCGACATAATGCCGGTGATAACGCACAGAATGTCGCTATGGGATGATCTAGACAAGGGCATGGAACTTATGATTTCCGGCAAATGCGGGAAGGTGATCTTGTACCCGTAGAGTAGCGGTATTGGGCGACGGCATAGGGCAGCAGAAGGATGCCGTAACTGTGACGTTTTCGCACATATTTCGACAGGGGAGGCATTGCATATGTCTGACGCGTTGGCATATCTCGCGGATGAGCTTGCCGAGCTACGCGAGCAGAAGCTGTTCAGGTACCCTAAGGTGTTGACGGGGCAGCAACAAGCCAGGGCGGTATTCGATGGCCGCGAGGTCATCAACCTTTCGTCCAATAACTACTTGGGCCTCGCCACACATCCGAGGATGATAGCGGCTGCGGCGGGGGCGGCGCAGGAGTTCGGAGCGGGCTCAGGCGCCGTTCGCACTATCGCCGGCACCATGGACATCCACGTCGCACTGGAGAAGAAGATCGCCGCATTCAAACACACTGAGGCGGCGCTGGTGTTCCAGTCGGGGTTCACGGCCAACGCCGGCACAGTGGCCGCGGTTCTGGGCAAGGATGACATGATCATCAGCGATGAGCTGAACCACGCCAGCATCATCGATGGGTGCAGATTGTCGCGGGCTGGCATCCGGGTCTTCCAGCACGGCGATATAGACGGCCTGAGAAAGTTGCTTGACGAGACCGATGCTGTGCGCGATGCGGGTCACCATGTTTTGGTCGTGACTGACGGCGTGTTCAGCATGGACGGCGATATCGCGAAGCTTCCGGAGATCGTTCGGGCGGCCAAAGAGCACGGCGCGATCACCATGGTGGACGATGCCCATGCCAGCGGTGTGCTGGGGCGAAACGGCCGGGGCACAGTGGACCACTTCGACCTGCATGGCCAGGTGGACATCCAGGTGGGCACGTTGTCGAAGGCCATCGGCGTGCTCGGCGGATACGTAGCGGGCTCCAGGACACTAATCGACTACCTGATCCATCGTGGGCGACCTATCCTGTTCAGCACGTCACATCCGCCGGCGGTCACGGCGGCCTGCATGGAGGCATTCGATATCCTGCTGGAGGAGCCTGAGATCATCGACAAGCTCTGGGAGAACACCCGGTTCTTCAAGAAGGGCCTTGAGGATCTGGGGTTCAACACCGGCATCAGCCAGACGCCTATCACTCCGGTCATCGTGGGCGAGGGCGCGCTGGCGATGAAGCTGTCCGACAAGCTCTTCGAGGAAGGCGTGTTTGCTCAGGCTTTGGCATTTCCCACCGTGCCGCGGGGCAAGGCAAGAGTGCGCACGATCGTCATGGCAACGCATACGCAGAAGGACCTGGATACTGCGCTCAGGGCCTTCGAGAAGGTAGGCAAGGAACTGAGTATCATCTGAGGCTGCTGGGCGGTTTGTCCCACGGGCCCGGGCGGCAAAGGAGGGGCCGGTATTGCCGGAAGTCGTCTATGCTGAAGAAACCCTCAAGACTCAGGATGGAATCGAGCTGTTCTGTCGGGTGTGGTTGCCGGTCGGGCCCAGCGGGGCGACTGATGCGGGAGCGGGCGCGGGGGCGGACGCGGGGGTCGGCGCGCCCGCGGTTGCGACTCAGGG
>CAYZHL010000009.1:3235-12802 GCA_964478095.1 uncultured Clostridia bacterium
GGGAGCTGACGCGGGAGCTGATGCGGGAGCTGACGCGGGAGCTGATGCGGGAGCTGATGCGGGAGCTAATGCGGGAGCTGATGCGGGAGACGACCCGGCTGTGGCTGCAGCTGCTGGCGCGGGTCGAGTACGCGCTGTCGTGGTGATCTGCCACGGTCAAGCTGAGCACTCCGGAAGATACACGCATGTGGCGCAGTTCTTTGCGCAACGGGGCTACGCAGTGTATGCATATGACCTCCGTGGGCAGGGCAAGTCCGGCGGCGTGCGCGGCCACGTGGACCGATGGACGCAGTACTACGACGATCTATGGCTTGTGATCCGCACCGCCAAAGCTCGCCATTCAGGGCTTAAGCTGTTCGTCATCGGGCATTCCTTGGGAGGCCTTATCGCGCTTGGGTACGCCGCGCGGCGGCCCAGGACAATCACTGGCGTCGTTGTCAGCTCGCCAGGCCTTGCCTTTATCGTGAAAGTGCCGCTCTGGAAGAAGGCACTCGCAGCGGTACTTGCGTTCATCATGCCTCGCGCGGCATTCGAAACCGGCATTCAGGCCGAGCAACTATCGCATGACCCCGCCGTTGCGGCAGCATACAAGTCCGACAGCATCAGGTATGCCCCGGTAACTGCCAAGTTGTACGTCGAGTGGAATCGGGCAACGCGCGCCGTTTTCGAGGACTCGAAGTCTTTCGCGGTGCCATGCTTGTTCATGCCGGCCGGCGCGGATCAGATCTGCTCTGCACAGGCTACCGTGGACTTCTACAACAACGACCCGCACCCTGACAAGAAGCTGGTTGTGTGGGAGGGCCTGTACCACGAGATCTTCAACGAGCCGGAGAATGAGAAGGTCCTGGAGACTACCGCGGCTTGGATTGAGGAGCGGGACGGACGGTAGGATGAGGCAGTCGGACCGCATTATGAGGCAGTCGGACCGCATTATGAGGCAGTCCGACGGCATTATGAGGCGGGCCAATGGCGGATGAGGGGGGCCAACCGCAGAATGGGGCAGGCCGGTTGACGGCGGGGCAGATGCTGCGTGTAGGTGGGTGCGCGGCGCAGATATGGGCAAGCGACTTAGCGACGAACATTTGGAATTGTGCATGCGAGGGTGGGCTGTGAGGCGAGTGGCAAAAACTAGGTGCCGATATTATCGACGCTTTTTTGGCGATGTGTCGATTTTTCCGACGATGGCTGCTGCATAATCGGGTGTATAGATGTATGCGATGCGCAGAGCAGACTGAAGGGAACAGATATTCCCATTACGTGTGGGTGGAAGCGGCATAACCTAGCATAAAACCCCAGGCACTAGCTGCAGATTACCATGATCAGCTGCTGCAACCATCCGAATCCATCTGCTGATCGCCTCTATGCGGTCATACGTTGTGTTATGCATCAACGATTGTCTAGATTCTCGACATGTCCGGGAAAATGCGTCGATTGTATCTACATATCCCAAAAAGCCAGGTAGACAGGCATTTCACCGCAAACCAGCAGCGTGCGGCAAGTATATGCTCTTGAGTCGACGACTACCCAGGACCGATCATCAGCCACAAAAGATCGACCACCAGCAAAGGTAATCTCCTGAGATGTTCACTGCCTGGTTGCCCATGGATGAGGCATGAAGTTGTGGAGTCGCGGAGCCGGGCGTCCGCCGCGAACAGGCCCTTCGAGGCGGTAGGTAAGGAACTGAGCATCATCTGAGCTTGCTGGGCGATGGGGCCTGCGGGTCTGGCCGGGCGCGAAAGGAGGGACCGATATTGCCAGAAGTCGTCTATTCCGAAGAGACTCTCAGAACCCAGGATGGAACCGAGCTGTTCTGCCGGGTGTGGTTGCCGGTCGGGCCCAGCGGGGCAAATTCTACCGGAGCAGACGCGGGAGACGGCACGGCCGCGGTTGCGACTCGGGGCGCGACTGCGACTGCGACTGCAGCTCCGGCTGCCGACGTGGCGGGTCGAGCGAGGGCTGTAGTGGTGATCTGCCACGGTCAAGGTGACCATTCGGGAAGACACACGCATGTGGCGCGGTTCTTCGCAGAGCGGGGCTATGCCGTTTACGCCTATGACCACCGTGGGCAGGGCAGGTCGGGCGGCACACGCGGCCATGTGGATCGGTTTGCGCGGTACTACGATGATCTCTGGCTTGTGATTCGCACGGCCAAAGAGCGTCATTCCGGGCTCAGGATGTTTGTCATCGGGCAGTCTTTGGGAGGCCTCATCGCGCTTGGGTACGCCGCGCGGCGGCCCACGACAATCACCGGTGTCGTTGTCAGTTCGCCAGGCTTTATCTATCTAGAGAAAGTGCCGCTCTGGAAGAAGGCGTTAGCGCCGGTAGTCTCCTGGATCGCGCCTTGCATGGCGTTCGAAACCGGTATTCAGGCTGAGCATATTTCGCGCGATCCCGCGGTTGTGGCAGCATACAAGGCCGACAAGATCAGATACCCGAAGGTGACTGCCAGGTATTACGTTGAGTGGGACCGGGCCACGCGCGCCGTTTTCGAGGGCTCGAAGTCTCTCGCGGTACCATGCTTGTTCATGCCGGCCGGTGCCGATCAGATCATCTCTGCGCAGGCTACCGTGGACTTCTACAACAACGATCCGCACCCTGACAAGAAGCTGGTTGTGTGGGAAGGCCTGTATCACGATATCTTCAACGAGCCGGAGAAGGAGAAGGTGTTGGAGACCGCTGCGGCTTGGATTGCCGAGCGGGATGGACGGTAGGATGAGGCAGGCCGACGGCAGCATGAGGCAGGCCAGTCATCGGCGGGGCAGATGCTGCGTGTAGGTGGGTGCACGGCGCAGACAGATGAGGCGTGGAGGCGCGGAACCGTATGTTGGCCGCGAATAGGCCCTTGGCTGCGGCCGCGCTGCGCGCCGGGGGCCTGAGCGGAGGGGGCGGAGCACGAGATGGGGAGACAAGGGGGACAGGGGCAACAGGCTGAACAGGCACTTGAGCTAACAGCTGAGGAGATCCAGCGATATAGCAGGCATCTGTGCCTCGCAGGTGTTGGCGAGGAAGGTCAGAGGAGAATCCGGTCGGCCAGGGCCCTGGTTGTGGGCGTGGGAGGACTGGGTTCTCCTGTCGCGCTTTATCTGGCTGCGGCGGGTGTTGGCGGCCTGGGGCTTGCGGACCCGGACGTAGTGGAGTTGTCCAATCTGCAGCGCCAGATAGCGCATAGCACCGGCAGCCTGGGCGTGCCTAAGGTTGAGTCGGCTATGCGTCGGATCTGCGACTTGAACCCTGGTGTGCGTGTTGAGGCCATGGCGGTGAAGTTGGGGCCACACAATGCCGCTCAGCTAGTGACGGGCTACGATGTGGTTGTTGACGCTCTGGATAGCCTGCGCGACAGGTTCATCCTGAGCGACGCGTGCGTGGCGGCGGGAAAGCCGATGGTGCATGGCGCGGTATCGGGATGGATGGGTGAGGCCATGACCTACGTGCCCGGGCGGGGGCCCTGCTACAGGTGTGTGTTTGGCGGAGGCGCCCTGGCGGGGGATGCAGTCGCAGGGGACGCGGCAGCGCGCGATGCCGATGGCGCGACCGCGATCGGAGACTGTACGGGCGCGGCAGAAACCCCTGAGGATCCGGGCCCGCTCGCTCCCGAACGTGTGGGCGTGCTTTCATCGGCGCCGGGGGTGATTGGGGCTATTGAGGCCACGGAGGTTCTCAAGCTGATCACGGGCGCGGGCGAACCGCTTGTAGGCAGGTTGCTGCTTTGGGACGGCATGAGGATGAAGTTTGACCAGGTAGAAATGATGGCCGATCCTGCGTGTAGTGCATGTGGGACAGGCGGGCGCGACACAGACGGACGCGAGACAGACGGACGCGGGACAGGTGGACGCGGGACAGGTGGGCAGGAAAGAGGGGGACAATGCCATGATAGGGCCGACAATGCATGTCGCGACTGAAGGCGGGCGGGATGTCAACACTGCCAGGGCAGTGAAGTCGCTGTCGGAGGCAGTTCAGGTCAGGACCGTGTCGTTTTCGGACCCGACCCTTATGGATCTCAGCGAGTTTGACCGGTTTCATGCCCTCTTGGAGAGGTTGTACCCTCTGACCCATAAGAGATTGCGCAAGACCGCGCTCGGCCACAGTCTGTCTTACCTCTGGAAGGGCTCAGATACTTCCCATGTCAACCAGGGCAATAAGCCTGTGGCGCTAATGTCGCACATGGACGTGGTTCCCGCGGACGAAGACGGTTGGGAGTATCCGCCTTTCTCGGGGGCGGTCGCCAACGGATACGTGTGGGGTCGCGGATCGATCGACATGAAGTACGGCCTCGTTACTATCCTCGAGGCCATCGAGGAACTGCTGGAGGAGGGCTTTGTTCCGCCCCGAGACATCTACGTGATCTCCACATGCGATGAGGAGACGGGGGGTCAGGGCAGTATATGCCAGATCGCCGAGCGCCTGGGCAGTGAGGGGGTCCGTTTCGACTGGGTGCTGGATGAGGGCGGGGTAGTAGGCGAAGGGATGATGGCCGGCCTAGATAAGCCGCTGGCTGTAGTGGGTGTGGCGGAGAAGGGTTATCTCGACCTTGAGCTTTCGGTGGAGATGGAGGGCGGGCATTCGTCCATGCCGGGGCGAACGACGTCCGTGGGCCTTCTTTCACAGGCGATCGCGCGGCTTGCGGCAAAGCAGATGCCTTCGCGGATCGTAAGCCCTGTGCGCGAGTTCTTTCGGCAGGTCAGCCCATATGTCGGGTTTGGCCGGAGGCTTGTTTTCGCCAACACGTCATTGTTTGCGCCGCTGATAAAGCGCGTGATGTTGGGCAGCCCGGAAACAGCGGCCATGATCAGGACTACGACGGCCCCCACCATGATCGCGGGAAGTGCGAAGCCCAACGTACTGGCCGCACGGGCATCTGCGGTCGTCAACTTCCGACTGCTTCCGGGCGACACGACCCGGGATGTCGTGAGCCATGTTACGAACGCTGTGGGCGATGACCGGGTCCAGGTTAAGGTGCTCGCCGAAAGCCCGGCGTCGACCGTATCGCCCATGGACGGCACGGGATTCCGGCTTATCGAAGAGTGCATTGACCAGTACTACCCTGACGCTGTGGCCGTCCCATACCTTCTCACTGGCAGTACTGACTCGAAGTCGCTGGAACCACTCGCATCGGGGGTGTACAGATTCACGCCTTGTAGGCTGACCAGGAAAGACATTGCGCGAATGCACGGCGTGAACGAGCGGGTATCAACTGAGAATATTGAGAAAGCAGTCAGGTTCTTCAAGACCGTCATAGCCAAGGCTTGACGGACTACAGCTGCAAGGGGGCGGAACTCATTTGAGCGAGAGGGCAGACTCATCAGTCTCTATTAGAATCGGCAAGAAGGCGTTCATCTCGTCGCTCGCGATCCTGCTGGCCTTGTTGGTGGCAGCCGGCCTGCTTACACGGGTTGTGCCCGCCGGGAGCTATGTTCGTCAGGAAGACGGCGGTCGGACCACTATCGACATCAACTCGTTTGAGTATACTGACCGCCCTGCGCTGCCTGTGTGGAAGTGGTTTGTTGCGCCCATCGAGGTGCTGGCAAGCCCGGAAGGCTTGGTCGTGATTGCGATCATCCTGTTCTTCCTGTGTATTGGCGGGGCCATCAACCTGCTGAACCAATGTGGAGTGTTTTCCTTCATAATCAGGCGAGTCGCGACGCGATATGGAGCCAGGAGGTACCGTCTGATCGCGTCGGTGGTGCTTGTTCTGATGCTGATGAGCGCCCTGACAGGAATAATGGAAGAAGCGGTGTTCATTGTGCCGCTTATGATGCCTCTCGCGGCGAGCCTGGGGATGGATCCCCTGGTCGGGCTGGGCATGTCCTTCCTTGCCCTTGGGTTTGGGTTCGCCGCGGGGCTCACCAATCCCTTCACCATAGGAGTGGCGCAGAGAGTCGCCCAAGTCCCGCTTTTTTCTGGCCTGTGGTATAGGGCGCTAGTCTTCGCGGCGGTATATACGGTTCTGTCTTCCTTCCTTATCAGGCATGCTCGACGCAGCGAAGGGTCGGCAGACGGGCAGGCTCAGTCTGCCCTGGGCTCGGGCTCGGGCTTCGGAACGGGCTCGGCCCCTGCCCCTGCGGCGCCCAGGATGCGCCGGGCATCGGGGTGGTTTGTGGGCGCCATGGCCGTAATGCTCATCTTCAGCCTGAGCAGCTCAGTTGTGCAGGGCATGAGCGACTTGGCATTTCCCGTGACAACGGCGCTGTTCCTCATAGGCGGTGTCGGATCGGCGCTGCTTTCGGGGATGGGCGCGGGCGAGGTTGCCAGGACCTTCGGCAGCGGTATCGTAGGGATGGCCCCGGGGATCGTGCTGATGCTGCTGGCTGCCGGAGTGAAGCATGTGGTCGCGTCGGCCGGAATACTCGACACGAGCATATTCACCGGCGCCCGGATAGTGGAGGGAATGCCCCGGGTGTTTGCGGCCGGGATGATATACCTTCTCGTTCTGATCATGAACTTCTTCATCCCGTCGGCTTCAGCCAAGTCATTGATCATGATGCCGATACTTGCGCCTCTGGCGGACGTCGTCGGGCTGAACAGGCAGATAGCCGTGCTTGCATTCCAGTTCGGGGACGGATTCAGCAACGTGATCTACCCTACTAACCCGATAACGCTGATCTCACTTGCTCTGGCCGGCGTGAGTTATCCACGCTGGTTTAGGCAGACGATCGGGCTTCAGCTCGCGGTGCTGGCGGTCACAGCCATATTCCTGGTGGCAGCGGTGGCGATAGGGCTTGGGCCGGCGTAGGAGCGGAGGGGTTGGCCCAGGTCGGTGGGGTTTATGCGAGAGGGGCAGGGCAGAGCGGCAAGGCGGAGCGCAACGGGACGGGGATGCCGAAAGGAGGTGTGCTGATGGATCCGACGATGGATCTGCCGATGGTGCGGAAGAGCGCCGCTGGCAGATTGAGCAGAGCGTGCCATGTTTGCAGGGAGTGCAACGGAGTCGCGTGCGCGGGCCAGATCCCCGGGTTCGGGGGCGTAGGCACTGGCAGCAGCTTCATTGCCAATGTGGAGGCCCTTGCGAAGAGGAAGCTCAACCTGAGAGTGCTGCATGACGCGACGCGTCCAGAGACGCGCACGAGCCTTTTCGGGATCGACCTGAGTATGCCGATCCTGGGAGCGGCGGTGGCCGGTGTGCGGGTGAACAGGATGGACGGTATTACCGAGCTTGATCTGGCGGAGGCCATGATAGGCGGGTCGCGGCTTGCCGGCACGATCGGGATGGGAGGCGATGGCGGCGATCCCGAGGTGTTCGAGGCCACGATCGCAGCTACGGCTGAAGCCGAGGGGATCGCGATTCCTGTCATCAAACCGCGGGAGCAGGACGCCCTGATAGAGAGGGTCTTGCGCGCCAGGGATGCAGGGGCGGTTGCTGTAGCCGTTGACGTGGATGCAGCGGCGCTTGTCAACATGGCCCTGCTTGGGCAGAGAGTTGAACCCAAGACGGCTGAGCAGATCAGGGAGATCGTGAGCGCGGCGGACGCGCCGGTGATTCTCAAGGGTATCATGACGCCGGAAGACGCGGTGATCGCCGCGGAGGCCGGCGCGGCGGGCATAGTCGTGTCCAACCACGGCGGGAGAGCCCTGGATCACACGCCTGGGACGGCGGACGTGTTGCCCGGCATAGTCCGCGCTCTGAGGGGCGGGGGCCAAGTAGCCGTGCTTGTGGATGGTGGTGTGCGCAGCGGGGTGGATGTCCTTAAGATGCTGGCGTTGGGCGCCGACGCTGTGCTGGTAGGCCGGCCGTTGGCCGTTGCGGCGGTGGGCGGCGGGGCGGAAGGTGTGCGTCTGCAGTTGGAGGAGTACGCAAAGCAACTGCACGTGGCGATGATGCTCACCGGATGCGCGTCTCTGGCAGATGTGACCGGTAAGGTCCTTGGATCATCTCGTGGATAGTCTGACCGTAGCTGGGCGGCTTGAGAATGTCCTCGGCTGCGCTGATCACCAGAGTGGGCAGGCGGATTTCGGCCAGCCTGTCTGTCACGTCCAGGGTGAGGAAGTTGCGGCATAGTTCGGCGAAGGCGTCCATCGTCCCGAAAAGCTCTGCGTAATCGTCTAGCCATTTCTTGTGCGTTGCATAGAACGATTTGGAATAGACCGTTGGCGCCATCACCTTGAAAAACAGCGTCCCGTTGTAGGTCTTGGCCGCTTCAATCCACGATTCAACCATGGCCTTGAGGAAGGGATCGCTCTCGCTCACTGCGGTGCCCAGGGTCAGCGATTTCACGCGCCCGGGGTACATCAGGGCGAAATACATGCCCACCTCTGCGCCATACGACACGCCCACGATGTGCAGTCTATCGATTCCCAGTGAGTCGAGGAGTGCGGCCATGTCGCGAGCGTGCATTGCAAACGTGATACCTTCCGAAACCAGCGTGGACTTGCCTTGCCCTCGGAAATCGTGCAACAGGACACGGTAGTTCTCGCTGAAGAACTGAGTCTGCGCCGCCCACCCCTCAGTCGACATCGCCACCCCGTTGAGGAATGCTACCGTTTCGTCTCCATCGCCTTTGAGGTCGTAGAAGAGACTGACGTCGTTGATCTCCAACTTCGGCATGCCATTCCCTCCAAGGTCCGTTTCCTTTATCCTGAACCTGCGAAGTTACATCTGGGTTACACAGGCAGGGCGTCCATGCGTCGGACGTTGGACGAGGTCTTTGAACAGTTTAGCAGGGCAGACGAGTAAGGATGACCACCGACGAGGCAACTCAGGCCTGCTCCGAATGGAGTATGATGACACAGTACTTTCATGGAGGCGGATCAGTATGGCAAAAGACGCACGGTCAAAAAAACGACAGTAGCTCTTCCGGCTTCATTGGTCGATAAGCTCAGAATACTCGCCCGCACTAAGCGAGTGCAGTCTGCCAACGCTGCTGTGACGATGTCGAAACCGTCGAGTACGATTTCCGACATGCTGACCGCGAGAGTGCGGAGACGATCCCGCAATGATAGACTATCGGTGGTCCGTATCCAGAATCTCCCCATCACTACTGTGCTGCCGATGACATCCATACGAAAAGCGGTCGCCGCTTCCTGGCTGTGCCCAAGGGAGAGAGCCATGAATCCTTGAGATAGCAGGTCCAGCGCTTGCGATATGTCGGGCTGGGTTGGTGCGAATAACGCCGCGTGCCTTTGCGAGTTGCAGGGACTCGGCTGTCAACGGCGAATCCACGGATACCGGCTATGGTTGTGATAGCGGGAACGAAGGCTGCTGGGGTTCGGACGGAGGACGACTGAGGAGGCGATGGCATGGACCGGGCAGAGGCTGTTATGACGCGGGTTGCCAGGCTGGACGACATTCCAGCCATGGCTCGAATAAGCGCCGACATCTGGGACGGCGATGACTACATACCGCGCGTGGCCAGGCAATGGCTATGTGATCCGAAGGGACGCTTTATCGTGGCGGAATGCGATGGCATGGTCAGGGGTTTCGGCAGGCTGGCTATGCACACACCTACCGATGGGTGGCTTGAGGGGCTCAGGGTAGATTCGTCTTTCCGGAGGCATGGTGTGGCGAGGGCCATTGCCCGCCGATTGCTCGAGGAGGCTAAGGACGCGGGCGCGGAGTCGCTCAGGTTCGCGACC
>CAYZHL010000009.1:12877-24076 GCA_964478095.1 uncultured Clostridia bacterium
AACTCGTGGGATTGAGGTGGAAAGGATTCATTCACCTGGCCCGGACGATCCTTTCACGTTGGCCATTCAGGGTTCGACAACGGTCGCGGGCGCAAGAGGGATGCTGCCGTCCGGGTTCGTGTTCTATCCCGCGTCCGCGCACTTCATTGCGGAAATGGCGGAAAGGGGCTGCGCGTTTGTAGCACACGACGGCGACGGCCGGCGCGCAGTTCTTCTCATGGATACTTCATCGGAGATGTGGCCGGAGGCAGGGGAATCTGTCATCAGCGTGCTGGAGGGAGACTACGCGCTTTGTTGGGCGGTTTTGTCGCATGCTTTCAGCCGGATGTCCGAACACGGGATGCGGTCAGTATCGGGCTGTGTGCCGTGCGGGGGGATGGCCGCGTCGATGCTCACGGAGACTGGGCTCGAGATGTGGCATGAAGACATTCCGCCCGACATGCCTACGGTTCTGCTATATGAATACCCGCCTGAGCTGCTAGGCAAGATCTAGACGCCGTTGCGCAAAAAAGATGGCGCTCCTGGAAGGAATTCCGAGGCCAATGGCGAACATATGTTCTATAGAGCGCAAAGGGGGAATGTCGAGGTGGAGAGGATTATTGCTTATTGCGGGCTTGTGTGCGACGAGTGTCCGGCATACCTAGCCACTCAGGCCAATGATGATCAGGCGAGGGCCAAGATTGCGGCAGAATGGTCGGAGGCCGTCGGGGCCGACATGAAGCCAGAGGACATCAACTGCGATGGCTGCCTGGGCGCAGGCGGCAGGAAGGTGGGGTACTGCGGCATGTGCGAGATTCGGATGTGCGCGGTTGAGCGGTCGGTCGAGAACTGTGCGCACTGCTCGGATTACGCATGCGAGCAGCTCAAGGGGTTCCTAAAGGGCGCTCCGGCGGCTCAGGCGCTGCTCGACGGCCTGAGGGAGGCGCAACGGAGCTAGCAGTTGGCCAGGAAAGCGTGATGGCGTGATGGCCGGCGCGTCTGTTCTGCGCGTCTCCGCGCCCGGCCATCACGGTGGTCGTCTTGCGTCTTTCAGGTGATAAAGGATGTTCTCCCCAATTGGGCGAACAATGTGATGCTGCGCGCGTTCTGCGTTGGCAGCAACACCATCATTCCGGGGAGGCGTGGCTCATGGAAGGTCGTAGGTGGCTTGCGCTTCTGTTGTGTATCGCCGCGACGACGGCGCTGGTTGTTTTCGGGCCCTGTGAGGCTGCAGTTGCAAGCGATGCTGGCAGCCCGCTCTATGTGGCCCTCATCTGGCACAATCACCAGCCCTTTTACAAGAATACCGCTACGGGGATGTACATGATGCCCTGGGTGCGTATGCACGCGGTAAAGGACTACTACGATATGGCGGCGATGCTCAAAGACTATCCGAACGTGCATGTTTCATTCAACCTTGTTCCATCGCTGATCAGGCAGTTGGACGAGTATTCGACCGGCGCGAAGGATATCCAACTGATCCTGACTGAGAAGCCTGCTTGCGAGCTGACTCAGGACGACAAGGACTTCATGCTCAGGCGTTTCTTCGATGCCAATTGGGATAACATCATTAAGAGATACCCTCGCTACTGGGAGTTGCTTCAGCTACGGGGCACTTCCGCGAGTGATGAGTCGATCGCTCAGGCAATCTCGAACTACACCGAGCAGGACTTCCGGGATCTGCAGGTGTGGTTCAACCTGGCGTGGCTCGATCCTGACTTTGTTGAGGCCGATCCGGCCATGAAGGGGCTTGTGAGAAAGGCTCGCTGGTTCACCGAGGCCGACAAGCAGCTCGTGGTCGCGAAGCACGCCCAGATCATCCGCGAGGTGATTCCGCTCTACAGGGAGATGCAGAACACCGGGCAGATCGAGGTCATGACCACGCCGTTCTACCATCCTATCATGCCGCTCATCTACGACACTGACCTTGCGAGAATCGCCAGCCCTAAGCTGGATCTGCCTGCGGAGAGGTTTGCGTATCCCGAGGATGTCGAAGCTCAGCTGGGTTTGGCAGTCGACTCCTATCGTTCGCACTTTGGGGCCGCGCCGCGCGGGCTATGGCCATCGGAGCAGGCAGTGGGGCAGAAGATAGTCGACATTGTGTCGAGCGCCGGGTTCGACTGGATGGTGTCGAGCGAAGGAGTGCTGGCCAGATCGCTCGGGGTGGCCCTGCGGGATGGGGCCGGAAACGTGGCGAGGCCGGATCTGCTCTATCGTCCGTACATAGTAGAGGAAGACGGTAAGCAGGTGACGATATTGTTCCGCGACATCGTGCTCTCTGACAAGATAGGCTTTAGTTACTCGGGCATGACCGGGCGAGCGGCGGCACGCGACCTAGCGAACTACCTGAAAAAGGTCAAGGCTGACCTCGCGGGAGTTGCTGGGCCGCACATAGTGACCATCGCTCTCGACGGCGAGAACTGCTGGGAATACTATGCCAATGACGGCAAGGAGTTTCTGCATGCGCTGTACGAGGCCCTGAATACTGATCCCGACTTCCGGGCAGTGACGGTCGAAGAGTATCTGGCTGTCAACCCCGCTACGGAGCGCATTCCCGTGCTCCACACTGGGTCCTGGATTTCCGACAATCTCGAAACGTGGATCGGCGAGGCGGAAGAGAACCGTGCGTGGGATTACCTTGCCAAGGCCCGCAGGGCTCTGGAGGAGGCCGCGGTCGGTGTCGATGCATGTGATGCGGCGTGGGACTCGGCATGTGACACGGCATGTGACACGGCATGTGGCGCCGCGTGTGAGCCTCCCGCCGGGGCACTGGCGAGGGCGTGGGACGAGATGTTCGCGGCGGAGGGTTCCGACTGGTTTTGGTGGTACGGCGACGACCAGTCGTCCGGAAACGATGAGGCCTTCGACGAGCTGTTCAGGATCCATCTCCAGAACGTCTACAACTACCTGGGCCTGCCCGTTCCGGGATACCTCTACCTGCCCATCATTCCGAAGCGGCCTGCGATTGCAGAAGACAAGATAACCGGGACCATGAAGGACGCCGTCATGGACGGCATGGTGGGCTGGGGCGAGTGGGAGAAGGCGTCGTTCTATCGGGGCGTCCCTGCGGAAGGCAGTGCGCCGGTCTTCGCTTCGCTGCGAGTGGGGGTAGACACTGAGAATCTGTACGTGCGCCTGACGGCCGAGGGCGGGTTTGAGGCGCTTTACGGGCAGGATACACAGATGGCCGTCTACCTAGGCACCCCGCGCAGAGGGGAAGTCAACGCCTTGCCCAGATGGAGTGGTGAGGGGATGGATGCCACCGTTCTCGGCTTTCCGCTGGGGGCAGAGGTCATGGTGGATTTCGCGAACTTGGCAAGGCGCGGGCGCGCCGGGGCGCGCCTGGCTGTTGCGGCGGGCGACGGCACGTGGGTGGACGCAGGCGAACTAGCGACCGCGTCGGTTGGCAACGCACTGGAGATCGCAGTGCCTTTTGATGCGCTCGGCATACGGGGCGGCGATACCGCAGTGCTCGCGGCGGTGGCAACTCGCGGAGGCAAGAACGTGGACGTGATCCCATCCGGCGGGCCGGCCGAGTTCAAAGCGCCTGTAGTGAGTGTGGGCAAGCGTCTGTTCCTGCTTGAGGACGCGCAGGGCGATGACCACGGCCCGGGCAGCCACACCTACCCAACGAACGCGGTGTTCACGCCGAACTGCTTCGACATGGTGTCCTTCGAGTGCCGCGAGGGCGATGATGAGGTTACGTTCAGTGTCAAGCTGGCGTCGGAGATCACAAACCCGTGGAATTCCGGAATTGGTCTTTCTGTGCAGACCATCGACATCTACATCGATACCGACCACGAGCCCGGTTCGGGGCTGACCGAGGCCCTGGGCGGCAGAAGAGTCGAGTTCGAGCCCGAGTGCGCTTGGGAGTACGCCATCTGGGTGGAGGGGTGGAACCAGAAGGTTTTTGCCGCCGATGGTTCCGAGGTCGGCGGGATAACCGCGGCTGTAGATGCAGTCAACAACGTGGTGTCGATCAGCGTGCCCAAATCTGTCATTGGATCGCCCCAGCCGGGCTGGGGATTCCAGGTGTTCGTGCTCGGGCAGGAAGGATTCCCGGTCCAGGGCAACCTGCGCGTGCGTGAGGTCATGGCGCAGGCGGCGGAGTGGAGGTTCGGCGGAGGCGATGACGGCATGTACGATCCCAACGTCATCGATATGCTGGTTCCCCCAGGGCGGGTGCAGGAGGAGATACTCGGAGCCCATGATGTGAAGGCCCAGAGGCTCGCGAGAGTGCCGATGGTGTATCCCGACTTCGAGTAGCTAGCTGTTGCCGGGGCAAATGGCCGGACGACGTGGCTGCCGGCGTGGGCGGGCAGCGTGTGGCGTCCGGCCTCTTCTGCTTCGGGCATGTTACCGAGTATACTCTGCAAAGTCATCTACCTGAGATACTGATCTCGCCCATCGACACCCTGATCTTCAGGTCCCCGGTTGGTTGTCCTTGGCCGAGAATGCCGACTGCGGACGACTTCATCGCCTCGGATTTGCGCTCAGTGACAGGCAGATTGGTGTTCACCTGTCCTGCGTTGGTAGCGGCATCTAGCCTGACGCAGGTGGACCGGGGAACGGTCATCTGCACCCTGCCGGCTGAGACCTCTACATGGTTCCGCGCGCCGAGTGACCCTTCGAATTCGATGTCCCCCATCGATGTGGTCAGCGACAACTCGTCTTCGATGGTGGCATTGGTCACTGCGATGCGTCCGGCCGATGTTCCGATTGTCAGGTTTCCGGTAATGGATCGGGCCTCAACGCTGCCCATGTCGACGTGGGCTTCGACCGTTCCCGTCAAGCCGTCGAGTGCAACCTTGCCCGCTGGGGTCTGTAGGTAGACGGCCAGGCCCGGCGGCACTCTGAGTACTATGTTTGTGAATCCGCCATTCGGGCCTGCCGGGTTCGACGATGAAGGCTCCGGCTGCCATATCGAGCCGACGACCCGGACCACATCTCCGTCCTGCACAGCGTCCAGGCACACGTAGCGCAAGCGTTCCTCGGCGATCTGGTTCGAGGGGCCGTACGCGACCCGCTCGCCGTTGATGCTGATCCTATCGTCATCGGCCCGTGTCACAGTGATATCGCCAGGTTGTGCCTCAACCCGAACGCTTCGGATCCCGGCAGGGCCGAACTCCTTTTGGAAGGAATCGTCCACCGCTTTGAACGAACCCCCGTAACCGAAATCGGTGGAGAATTCACCGGCGTACTTGCTGGCAAGCAGTCTGCCGCCATGAATCCATGGATGGGTGGTACTCGCGATGAACGCAAGGCCTATGAGTATTGCGAGAACGATGGCTCTCCTGGAATACATCTATGCGTCCCTCCTTACGCGTCGACTTCCGACTCAAGGATTTTGCCTGCGACTAGCAGCAGGACCGCCGTAACCGCAAGTGTGGGCCAAAACGGGAGCAGTGGCACTGCGAGCCGCCTAACCAGACCCAGAGGGTTGTCGAATCCCACAATTACCGGGTTGGGCAAGAACGAGGCGATGTACATTGCGTGCGGCCCGAACGCGAAGCACAGATACCACATCAGTACATGAGCGGCCACTGCTATCAGGCCGGAAACCCGGGGTACCAGAGTACCAATGACGAACGAGAACATCCCAACGGCGATCATGAAAGCGATGCCCAGAACCGCCGATATCGTCACCCAGATCCCGCTCGTCAGGAACTCGCGCGACCTGAGCCAGGCCATGAAGGTAGGATCGGTCATCATCATCTCCCGGAACCCGGGGGTCCTGTTCACGATGAACCAAGTTCCGGCGACCGCCACGATTGTGACAAGCACTAGGTTGAGCACGATCACAGCCAGCTTTGCTGTGAGCAATTGCGTCCCGCTTATCGGGTAGGATAGTGTTCGCATCGAGGTGCGCGACTGCCATTCGCCTCGCATGGCGAAGTAGCCGGCCACCACGGTAGCGATCCCCACGCCTGCGAACGGGATGGATGACAGGCCTGGTGCGAGCCCTTCGCCCATGTGTATGAGCGACCACGTAGTCGTCTTGATTCCGAGCCAGATGTCAAATGCGGCTGTGGCTGCTATTGACACCGCAAGCAGCGTCCACGTGCCGCGCCATTCCTTGCCGACCATACTCCACCAACGCTTCACCTCAGCACACCTCCGCGAAGATATCATTCAGCGACTTGCCCCGCTTGGCCCGGAGTTCGTCGGCGTTGCCCGAAAGCACGATCTGTCCATCCGACAGGAACACTACGTCCTCGAACAGCTTCTCCGACTCCAGCACCTCATGGGTGGATATGATAATCGTCTGTTCACCGGCGCGGTATCGGGAGGCTATGGTCTCCAGGATAGCGGCGCGCGACGGCGGGTCGATTCCCGCGAGCGGTTCATCCATGAGCACTAGTCCTGCCCGGCGCGACATCGCTAAGGCCAACTTGAGCCGGCCACGCTGCCCTTTGGAAAGCGAGGAAATCTTGTTGTCCGGGTCCAGTCTCAGTTCCCTGAGAAGGTCCATAGCATCAGATACGTCCATGTCGCTGAACATGGAGCTTTCGAACGCGACGGCTTGCCGCGCGGTCATCCAGGAGTAGAAGGTGTCGTTTTCGGGGACAAAGGCGGTGAGGCCTTTTGTCGCCGCCGACACATCTCGCCCCAGCACGTGGACCCTCCCGGTCGTCGGGTGGGCCAACCCTGCGCATATCTTGAGCAGCGTGGACTTCCCGGCGCCGTTGGGCCCGAGGAGGCCGACTATCTTGCCCGGCTCTATCTCAAGATTCACGCCCCGAAGTGCGTGAGAACGGTAATACCTTTTCTGGACATTTGCCATTTCGATGGCTAGCATCAGTGAACACCTCCGTTCGGACCCTTGGTGGGCTGGCCGGGGGCCAGTCCATCCGCGACCGCCTGACCACTCGCTGCCGACGGGCCGTCTGCGGCCAGAACCTCATCTAAGCCCTGCGACACCAGTCCCACGATCTCTTCGTTGGAATAGCGTAAACGCCTCATCTCGTTTATGAATGACCGCACTGCGGTAGTCGTCACCTCGGATCTGACCTCCTTCGCCAGCCCTGGGCTGGCTTTGATGAATGTGCCCTGCCCCCTCTGAGTTTCGACAATGCCCATTCTCTCGAGTTCCATGTAGGCGCGCTGCACCGTGTTGGGATTAGTTCGAGCGTCCTTGGCTAGATCCCTCACCGATAGCAGCTTGTCACCGGGCGCCAGTGTTCCGACTGCTACGTCCCACATGACGCCCTGCATTATCTGCACGTAGATCGGAATTGACTCGTCGAAGTTGATCTGCACTCAGTCTCCTCCTTCCTGTAGTATCTGGCATACCATTCGCCTGGCTTCCGACACGCCGCCTGATCTCCGCCGCTCCGCGTACGAGGTGCTGTGATGCCATAGCGAGACTGCAGGCGCTGAACTACTGTAACATAACTCTAGTGCACTAGTGAACTAATACAGCGACATCATGATAAGCCACTCGGAGGCGGGTGTCAAGCCCTGATTTCGCGATTTCCCGGAAGGAGTCGTCGGGGCTCTGCACGAAGTCCATGGGGCTTCATGATCGCATGTAGGGACCGGGGAGGTGCGCGGCGTTGCCTTGCTGCGATTTCGGGAATCCTGACCTTGATCTGGCGCTTGGGGTTTTCATGAGTGCTGTCGGTGACGTCCTCGGGGATGCGCTGCGTTCGGTGATTCTTTATGGCTCGATCGCCCTGGGAGATCTCGCCCCCGGCTACGGAGATCTCGACTTTGTGGCCATCACTGATGGCGACATCGCGGATGATCTTCGAGAGGCGCTGATTGAGGCGCGTCGGCCCTTGAGGAGCGGGACATACGGCGAATGCGCTCGCATGATTGAGGGTGCGTTCCTCCCGCGGCACATGACCTGCCCGCAAAGCGCGGGAAGGGCGGTGTGGTGGGGCACGAGCGGTGAGCGGCTGTGGGAGAGTAATTGGCTCGGATGGTTTGACTGTTTGGGCATCAGGGAGCGTGGAAAGGTCATACACGGGGAGGATCTGCGGCGCGAGTTCCCAGCCCCCACCCGTGAGCAGCTCGTGGCGGAAGGGATCAAATTCGTCGGTACCGCACGAAAGCATGGAAGAGGCGGGGAGCTGCATTCAATCGATTGGCTACTGACTGCGGCCCGAATGCTCTATTGGTTGAAACAAGGCGAGCTGGCGTCGAAGAGCCAGGCTGCCGACTGGGCCTACACAAACGCGACAGGCGACTGGCGCGCCGAGCTGCCGAAGGCGGCCTGGCTGCGGCGAAATCCCGGTCATACCGAAACCGGCGAAGTTGCTGCGTGGCTGTGCGCACTGGACGCGCCGATACAGGAAGCCTGCTCCGAGCTGGAGGCCGAGCTTCCTACGGCCAGGAGTAGCGATAGCTGTCTTCCACTCGAATGAACCCGTTGACCTGCTGGAATCTGTGGCGATGGAAAACGCCTGATCGGTTGTTCACGTTTCCTTCAGCTACGATCAGTTCGCAGTCGTCCCGACCGAGCACTACGCCGATGTGATCATGTTCCGCGGCAGATACTAGTCTATCGTATATGACCAGGTCGCCGCGCTCGGGTGCAAAGCCCGGCTCGTCGGCGGAATGGAAGAAATCGATATCCGGCAGCTTCGCCCACTCCAGCCATGCCAGTACTGCCGCGAAGCGGCACGAAACGCCAGGGTACCTGATGGGCAGGATCAGGCCGGCTTGCATGGCACAGTGGTAGACGAAAGAGGCACACCAGTCCCAGCCTTGATCCCGACGCGCCCCAGGGAAGTACCTGATGAGCGGCCACACGTCCGGCCCACTCTGATTCGCGTCGCCGATCAGCGGTCGCCGGGCCAGTTCCTCCGCGATGTTTGCCAGGCGAGCCCCGAGACCGATACTGTCCGCCTGTGCAATAGGCATGGTTTCGCTTACGCGGATTGCCGCTGCGGGCAGCCCAAGTTCGGCCGCTACGTTGCGGATGCGTTCGGCAGCCGCTGGGGGGAAAGATTGCGTGGGATCATAAAGGTAATGCTGCAGCACGTCAGCATCCTTTAGCAGCTCATCGTATGAGCCGTCGACTCGCGCCTTGTCGCTATGGCGGAGGATAGCGGAATGGATTCTCTGCTGCTCCTCTGGCGAAAAGACGCCCAGGTCACGCAGAATCACACGGGCATCCTCAGCGCCGCTCGCGGCGTGCAAGAGCTGAAGCCCTGTGCGGCAAGTGTATATGTCGTGGAGCATGCCGGCGACGGAGGCAGTCACAACATCGAGTCCCCTCCGCGCGGCCAGAAGAGTGCTCATCTCGCTCACGCCATAGAGGTGAATGTAGCCGGAGCGACGGAGCGCGTCGTCCTCTTGCTCCTGCAGTACACTACCTACTACTGCTCGCACCATTCGCACCTTCTCGAACTCGGTCATGCCCAGAGTGACGTCTACCGTCGGACCTTGCGCTGAAATGCCCAGCCTCCTCGCTCCGATCGAAGACTGCCTCGAAACTATCAGAGGGCGCGGGGGCTGTCAAGAAGGTGGCTTGTGCGCTTGCGCAGGCCGGTACTATGCGTCTGGGCAGCCTTCTGGCTGGCGCTCGGTCGTCACCTTCCATGTATGACCGTCGGTGATCACGGTGACGTTCCCATGAAGGTTCGTTCGGTAGACTGTCGCGCCGCGTTCCTTCAGCTTGCCCAGAACTGCATCTGACGGAAGCCCGGTTGAGCCTTTTCCTACGGATATGACGGCGATCTGAGGTCTCACGACGTCCAGAAACGGCTGCGACGTGGACGTATCACTTCCGTGATGCGCTACCTTGAGCAGGGTGACCGGAGACAGCCAACCGCGGGCGACGAGTTGGAGCTCGGTGGCGGCAGTGGCATCGCCGGTGAGCAGGGCGGAGAAAGCGCCGTAGGAGACTTCGATCACCGGCGTGCTGTCGTTGACGGGAGATGCATCACTGCGTTCGGATGCGAAATACACCGACGGTCGGAGCACGTCGAGGCGCGCCGGGCCAAGCTTGAACCGTGTAATGTCGCGAGGCGTCACTAACGGAATGCCTCTCTGCCCGATGATGGCAAGATACGACTCGTATGTCTTGGAGTAGTGGACTGTGCCCGAATCGATCATCTGCCCAACCGGGAATTCATCGAGCACGGCCGGCAATCCAGTGAGGTGGTCGGCGTGAGGGTGTGTATTGATGACCAGATCCAGCCGTGTGATGGCGCGTTCCTTCAGAACGTCCCGGACCTGGGTTTTCCGGGGCCCTCCATCTATCAGGGCGGCATGACCTTGCGACGCTGTGATGAGGATTGCGTCGCCATCGCCTACATCGAGGACTGTGATGGAGAGAGCTGGCGTGTCGGAGCCGGCGGCGAGCTGTGCTGATGTAGAGGCGAACGTAGCGCCGGGCGCAGACGAGATGCATGCGACGACCGCCACAAGCAGTAGAAAGATGAGCGATAGCAGTGCGGAGTTGCGCCGCAATCTGTGGTGAAACACTGACATCACGCTCCATGCGCGGGCGATCCTAATGCGCGATGTGTGTCGGCTACTCCGGCGTTCGTACCGTTGTCCGCTTGTGCCTTAGCCAGGCTAGCGCCACGTTGGCTTGGCCAATACTACTCTGCCTTGGCTTGAACCGCCCCGTCTTGTAGCCAAAACATTTCGGTGCCTGGCCGCGACGCTCCTCTTCGCTGGAAGGCAGGCGTCCGGTCGCAATCCCAGCTCAACGCGGTACATCGGGTAATCGCGCAATATCGCGGAGGAGACTCGATTAGGCATCGCGCGGCAGAAGCTGGAACGGGCATTGCCATACAGGGCGTCGGCAAGACGGTACTTCCGGGGAAAGAGCCTTCTACCTGGCCTATTCGCGATGGCTACTGGCCAAAACGGGTTGAGCTGGGATATCGTCGACTATTGGCAGTAGTTTCAGAGATGCCGGTACTTTTTGAGTACATCGATTTCGGAAGACTGCCGGGTTGCCTCCAGATTGCGAAAACCGGGGGGTATCGAGTCGTCCTGGGCGTGAAGTCGGGCAGACCGGCAGGCATAATACCCCAGAAGTTTACTATAATTGACACCACCGCATGAGCGATGGCATACACTGCGGCCATTGCGCCAGATAATAGGCGATTGCCAGCCCTTCGGGCGCCCTTCGCAGTGCCGATCCGCCTCCGGTGGTCCTTGGTCCAAATGGATGTACTCAAAATCTGTGCCTATCCGAAAAAGTATCGTCAAAATCGTAAGCGTCAAATAGCACCCACACTGCAATCAGGGCCCTGA
>CAYZHL010000010.1:0-2102 GCA_964478095.1 uncultured Clostridia bacterium
TGATGCGCGCATCGGAGGATGGAGGTAGCGATGCCGTGAGGGCCCTGATAGCGGCAGGCGCCGATGTCAATGCCAAGGACAAGCTCGGCTGGACGCCGCTGATTTTCGCAGTGAGCCGTGTGCCGAACCCAGAAGTCATCCGGGCCCTTCTCAATGCGGGCGCTGATCGCAGGGCAAAGACGGATATGGGCAAGACGGCGTTCGATCTTGCAGGGCTCAACAGCGAGATCAAGGACACGGATGTGTATCGGCTCCTAAAGCCGGGCACCCCCTAGAGGAGACCGCGCAGATCATCTGGCTTTCAGAGGAGATTCGCGTTGCCCTAAGCCTTTCTGGTCGGTCGTCAAAGCTGCCGTACGCAGGGAAGTGATGCCATGTCCATGTTCAGCAGGAACTCATCGCGCCTGCCGGGAAACCCATCGGTCTTTCCCCGACCTGCGGTAAAACCCCACGGTCGGCAATTATCGCAAGGGAGTCGGGGCCATTGGGCGCCGCGGAGATACTAGGCCGCGACAACAGGAGAGGCGAAAATCCTGTCGGCCGCGCGACAGGCCGCAAACCGGGCCCCGGAGACCCGATTATTCTGAATCAGCGATACGCAGACCGCCTTCAGCCGCCAGCCCCATCTGCACGTGTCTGCCGGTCGTGCCGGCTATTCTAGCCTACAAGAACTGCACGCACCCGCGGATGATCAATGGCTGGCGAGGACGTGAATGCAGTGATATCATCAAGGACGTCGATCGTCTCTGAAGGAGGGCAATGCTACAGTGACGCAGCGTGTTCTCGCATCATCTGCCTCGCCTTGGAAGCGCAGGGCGAGCAGGCGAGGTGGGCGCCGAGCCCGGGCCGTGAGAGTGACCCTGGTGATACTGTTTGGGCTATTGGTAGCGACCTATGGCTTTTCGGTCTACACAATCAGGGACATCTTCTACCGTCGAACCGAGAGGCTCGAAGCTACGCCTGAATCGTACGGATTGGCATCAGAGAGTGTGTCGTTCTACAGCGCTGATGGGGTGCCTCTCGCAGCGTGGTGGATTCCGGGCGATTCCGCATGCGGGTCGGTTATTCTGTTGCACGGGATGGACGGTACCGATGCATCCACGATGCTTGGTCACGCTGCTTGGCTCAACCGTGCCGGGTATGGAGTTCTAGTCCTTGACATGCGCGCGCACGGCAGGAGCGGGGGAAACCGTATTTGCCTGGCTTTTGAGGAGCCGATGGACGTGAGCGCAGCAGTCGACTGGTTGCTGGCTCAGCCGAATCTGGCTGACCGCCCAATTGTGCTCATGGGGTTATCTATGGGAGCGGCCACGGCTATCAGGTCGTCTGCGATGCGCGAGGAAATAGACGCTGTCGTCAGCATGAGTTCGTTCAGTTCCGTCGATCACATGCTGCTTGGCGCCATGCGGCTGATGGGCTGCCCAGCGAATCTCGCTTCTGCGCTTGCGCCGTTCATGAGGTTGGCTCTTGCGACGGTCTACCGCGTGCGGCCTGCGATTGCGTCGCCCATTCACGACATACCGAGAGTGTCTCCTCGGCCTATTCTTCTGATCCATGGAACCATGGATGATCAGGTGGCATTGGACAACGCGGAATTGCTCAAGGAAGCCGCTGGAGACGGAACGGAGCTATGGATTGTAGACGGCGCAGGGCATCTCCTTTTCAGAAGCGAGGACTTCAGCGGACCTGAGGATGAACAGCTGCGCGCGGGCATCTTGGAATTCCTGGATAGGTCCTTGGCATACTGAGAACCCAGGCTGGTGCATGCGCCTACGTCCGGGTATTGACTAACCGCCGCAGCTATCCCATACTTTGTACTGACCTGGTATGGACCTCCCGGCGTCGGGGGCGCCTGCCGGGTGATGCCATGCATTGGAGGGATGGGCTTTGATTACTGCACAGGGCTTGACCAAACGCTACGGGGATGTGCTCGCCGTCGATGACGTGGATCTTCAGGTAAACGCAGGTGAGATCTTCGGATTCCTGGGCCCGAACGGGGCGGGGAAGACGACGACCATCAACATGCTCATCGGCATCACTTCTCCTACATCGGGCGTTGTGCGCCTGGGCGGGGTCGATGTGGCGCGCGAACCCGAGCGAGC
>CAYZHL010000010.1:2206-8660 GCA_964478095.1 uncultured Clostridia bacterium
ACGTCCCTGACCAGCCCAACGTGTATGAGAAGCTGACGGCATGGGAGTTCCTCATGTTTGTCGCCAACCTCTATGGCATGGACAGGGCAAGGGCCGAACACCGGGCCAGGCAACTTCTGGAGATGTTCGAACTGAGCGACAGAACCCATGAGCAGACCGGCGGCTTCTCCCACGGTATGCGGCAGAAGGTCGTGATCGCGGCCGCGCTGCTCCACGAGCCCAAGATCCTCTTCATGGACGAACCGACTGTAGGGCTCGACCCCAGAAGCGCGCGCATGGTCAAGGACATCCTTCGTGAGCTGGCTCACGAAGGCGTGACTGTGTTCATGACCACTCACGTGCTGGAGATTGCTGAACGCATGTGCGACCGCATCGGCATCATACAGAAGGGTAAACTCCTCACCGTGGGTACTATGGAGGACCTCCGAGCTGCCGCCGCGGCCAAAGGCGCTGTGCCGGGCGCGGAGGGCGCAGCAGGCGCTACGCTCGAGGATCTATTCCTCGAGTTGACCGGGGGCGCGGACTATGCGGAAGTCTCTCGGTATCTGGAGGGCTGATAGCAGTGGACAAAGCTCTTGTCATACTTGGGGCTGAATTCCGGCAGTTCCTGAATGGATCGGTGGGCACCGGCGCTCGCCGCAGCAAGATCCGAAAGCTTCTGAAGGGCTGGACCGGATACATTGTCCTGGTGGCGATAGCCGTCTTCATAGGAAGGGGAGTCTACAAATTCGCCGCCGGCATGAACGCCGCGCTGGTCGACTACCCGGATATCGCCAGGCTGATTTGGGTCAACTTGCTGTCGGCGGCTTCGCTGACGGGCGTATCCGTAGTCTACCAGTCGCTATACGAGGCAGGGGATGTCAAGTTCCTGCTGGGCACGCCTGCCCCCGTTGGATCCGTGGTGGGCGCCAAGCTCGTCATGTCGCTGGTGACTAATCTTCTCGCCATTCTGCCGTTTCTGTACCCTGTTTGGATCGGGTTCGGGGCGGCATCGCACGCTCCAATCTCCTTCTACTTCCTTGTGTTACTGTCTCAACTGCTAGCGGCTGCGATGTTCACGTCTTTCGTGGCTCTAGTCGTGATGGTGATAATGAGGTACATCCCGTCTCCAAAGATGCGTCAGGTCATCTTGGTTGGCTCGCTCGTGATAGGCTTCGCCATATTCGCCGCAACCCAGGCGTTCAGCGCCGCGATGTCGCGCAAAAACGGGCTCAGCTTCGAGGATATCGCTCGAATAGCGCAGGGCGTCAACCTTGGCAGGGCAGCATGGCTGCCGCATGTATGGATGCTAAAGACAGCGCTGCTCACCATGCCCGGCTACGGCTTTTCGGTCTGGACTTCGTTGGTTCCGCTGGCGGGCGCTACCGCGCTCATCGGTTGGGCTGCTATTGCACTGTCGGCTCGCGCTTTTGTGGGCGGCTGGACGCACGCGCGGGAGACGTCTCCGTCTGCAAAAGGCAAGGTGTCATCTGTGCGCCATGCAGACCGAACATTCATCTACAGACTGCAAGGTTCCGGGTGGGCGGTTTTCGCAAGAGACCTCATAATGCTCTTCCGCCAGCCGGTGCTGTGGTATGGAGTGCTAGTGTCGATAGTGGCGTCTGGCTTTTTTGTGTTCAACATTTCGGCTGCGGGAAATGCGGCGATCGTCCGCGACATGATAGTGGTCATCTTCACGATGATGGCTGCTGTGTCGACGGGGCAGTTTGCAGGCCTTGCGATCAGCCTGGACGGCGAAGGGCTGTGGCTGATGAAGTCGGCGCCTATCCGGCCGTCTACCTACTACTCGGCGAAACTCGCTTTCGCAACAGCGCCGGGAGCTGTGGTGCTTGTGCTTCTCTTTGCAGGACTGTCTTTCGTGACATCAGTGCCGCAGCATCCTCTGTACGTGTCGATCCCGGTCGGCCTGGCCGTGCTATCCGTGATATGTGCTTTGTCGGTGATGTCTGACGCGATCAAGCCCAACTTCAACGTGCGTCTTTCGGCAACGGGAAGTCAGAAGCAGAAGGATCCGGGCAAGGCTCTTCTGACCACTTTCGGGAGCCAGATAGGCAGTGTGGCGCTTGGGGCCGTATTCGCTTTTCCCACCTACTATTCGCGGATTCCATGGTTCTCAGGCTGGACCGCCGAGACTGCAAGGGCTGTGAGCCTGGGGCTGCTGGCTGTTCTGGCAGTCGTGGCGCACGCGGTCGCGGCGCGGGTGTCGATCAGGCGGATCCGGCTTCTGTTTGGTGGAAACCTCGACTGACAGCGTCCGGAAAGGCTCCAGTGCAACCGGGCAACACGCCGGATACATCTCGAGCGCGAAAACACCGCGGCTGGGGTAAGGTCCCCGCCGCGGTGTGATCGGAGCGCTCTGTTGGCTTACCCTCAGCTAGCCAAGCAGCCGCACAGCCTGCTTCATATGTACGGCCGCCTGCATGTTGAGCTCTTTCGCTTGCCGGATCAGCCGAACTAGCTCGTCTCTCGTTTCGCGCTTGGCTAGAAGCAGCGCCTGCTTTTCACCCATTCTCATGCCGCCGATGGCCTCGCCCATCTGCAGGGCCAGGCGGGCTTCCTCGCCGAACAGCTGTGATGCCTTTTCCATTTCCGCGTCGGCCTCCGGGAACAGAGTAGCTTGCTCCTGCATGAAACGATGCGCCTGATATCTGTCTCCTATCATACAGGCCCCGTCCAGCTGGCACATCAGGCGTTCCATCAGCAAGGGAAGAGGCGCGCTTGCTGGGAACTCCGATTCGCTCAGCAGAGCATCGGCCCAGGCATCGTAAGCCGCGCAGCCGGCTGCTCGCTCATATACCCTTGGGGTTTCCATGATCGTGAGCGCATATGTCAGAGTATCGATCAGTAAGGCTCTCTTGTCCGGCAGTCCGCCGTTTCGTTCGCCGAGCGCCAAAACTGCTACGGTGTCGGGATGCTCATACCAGCCCTGACGCACGAAGTAGCCACACGGCTCCTTCTTGATGCCGGACGCGTACTCCGGCATGTCCTGAAAGAAGTTCCACCCAAGCAGCGTTTCGCCGCCGTCGCGATAACCGGTGATGACGCATGCTTCGGGCGGGCCGATAATGCCGAAGCCGATAACCGGACGTCCGGCGTCTATCTCACGGCTAATCAACCCCACAAAAGCCTGTCTGTCTCCGGTTTTGACAGCCTTGCTTTCGCCCTTGAGACCCGCAAGTAGAGCAGTGCGTTCGGATTTTGCGAGTAACGTGTAGTCTCTGCCCACCGCGTCCATAGCGCGTCGCAGCGGCTCCGTTACATCGGGCCTGATACCCAGGATGTCTACATTGCCGCCGTCCCAGTATTCGGTATTCCAAAGCAGCCTGAAGGCTGCCCCGGTGATCGCCATCAGGTAGTGGTAGGCTACCGGCTGGCCCATGAAGCCCAAGCATGCCTTCAATGAAGAGGGAAATGGTGTGCACTCGTGTTCTGCGCTGAAGTAGCTTACTTGAGGCACACCGTACAACACGGATGAACTCAGATCGCTCTTGTTCGTGGTATCCATCAGGATCACCTTCCCTTGCATTGGTTGAACAGCGGGACCGTAAATGCCCTGAGTGATCATAGTACTGCCGACAGGGCGCCGCTGCTGCCGAAAAGCCGTAGGCGGCTCACCAAACGCCTGCCTGAAAGCCCTGGTGAATGAATCGTGTGAGGCGAAGCCGTAATCCATGGCGATGTCCGACACAGGCCTGCCTGTGCTCATCAACTCAAAGGCGGCGTGGCTCAGCTTGCGGCCGATGATGTACCTCGAGATTGTTTTGCCGGTCACCCGGGAGAACACAGCCCGGGAATGTGGCAGCGAGAAGCCGATCACTTGCGCCACCTGCTCTGGTCGTATGTCTTCCGCCACACGGTTTTCGATGAAGTCGAGCGCTGACTTGATCGCTATTGAATGGTCCACTGGCCTTGCTTCACCGCCTTCGGCCGGGTCGGTTCTGGTCGCGCGACTAACTCGATTATACGTGGACCGGAGAGTGTCTGCTCGACAATTCTGATGAAGCTATCGTTGGGCGCTATGCCGCACGAGCATTCCGGTGCGCTGGGCAGATGGGAATGTGGATGGGAGTGTGGATGGGAATGATCGGAATATGGGCTCGAACGTGAATGACCGCGGGAAGGCATAAGCCCTGCCGCGGTCGGCTGGCACTACACTGTTGGTACACCGTGCTGTGCTTGTGCTGTTGCTAAGCTAGCTGTGCTCCGCCCTGCGTTGTGCTTCTGATGCTGCTACGCTATGTTTCGATCTACTCAGGCAGGTTCTTGAAGCAGAGGAACCAGTCCTGGCACTCGTAGCTCTGTCCTGCGCCCGCGACTCTCTCGGCGGCCTGCCCGCACGATCCCGGCGGCGGAACGATGACTTTTTCGCCCGGGCGCCAGTCGGCTGGGGTGGCCACCTTGAACTTGTCGGAGGTCTGCATGGCGATGAGCAAGCGCTTGATCTCGTCGAAGTTGCGACCGTTCGAGAGTGGATAGTATACCAGAGCTCGGATGGTTCCCTGAGGGTCGATGAAGAAGACGGCGCGCACGGCCTGTGTGTCGCTGGCTGCCGGCTGGACCATGCCGTACTTTTTGGCAACTTCCATCTTGAGGTCGGCGATGAGCGGGAACTTAACCTCCACATTCTCCATGTCGCGGAACTTGATCTTCTCCTTGATCGTCCGCAGCCAGGCGATGTGGCTGAAATTGCTGTCGATGGACAGCCCGATCAGCTCGCAGTTGAGCGCCTTGAACTCCTCTTCCATCGATGCGAAGGTCATGAACTCGGTGGTGCATACCGGGGTGAAATCGGCCGGGTGGCTGAACAGGATGACCCACTTGCCCTTATAGTCGTCGGGGAACGAGATCCTGCCTTGCGTGGTCACCGCTTCAAAACTCGGAGCCTTCTCTCCGATAAGCGGAATACGTACGATCTCCTGGCAGCACGGGGTATTCGTGGTTTCACTCATATGTGCATTCTCCTTTCACGAGCATGCCTCGGCGATGCTCTGTGCGTCATGCTCTGTGCGCTATGTTAACTGTGTTGGGCTCGCCGGCTTCGTTGACTCCTCCGACTGTGAGGGCCGGACATGGCCCGCGCATCGCCGGCACAGCCCGCGTAGTTCCAGATGAACTGACTCCACTTGCCCAACCCCTTCTATCTCGTCAGGCGCTTCGAGCGGACCGAGCTTCGGGCAGTGGACATCGTATACCGCGCCACATCGGGAGCACACGAAATGGTGGTGGGGCGATATGTTTGCATCAAACCGAACCTTTTCCCGGGGCGGACCCACAGTTGCTATCAGGCCCACAGCGTTGAGCATCCATAGGGTGCGGTAGACGGTATCCAAGGAGACGGTTGGAATCTCATGGCGGACACCCTGAAGGATGGTCTCCGCATCCGGATGATCCCGCGACTTGGCCACTTCCTCAAAGATGACTGTGCGTTGGTACGTCAGCTTCAGGCCTTCACGCTTGCACACTTCCCTGAAGTGCGCGAGACGTTGTTCGATTTCATCCTCGTCCATCTGTATGCGCCCCCTAGATCGGAAGTCTTACTATATAGGAATATATACGAATAGCGACCGGGTGTCAAGTGCCGGCCCCAATCTTGTCCCGACGCCCATCTTGTCCCGACGCCCGTCCTGTTGAGCGCTCATCTGTGCTCATGCGGGCTCATGTGTGCTCGTCTGTGCCTACACCTCGTCTGGCTGCAATATTGTCATGTTGGACCACCCAGCGTCGTGTTCCACAAGAATACCCGACAAAAAACTATTTACCGAAGAAGGACTTTCACTAGAACTGTAGAAAGCATCGGATATTCATCTATACTGAAAGGATGACGTGGCCGCAGGATGATTGAGATAGGCAGCAAGATCAGGATGCTAAGGAAGTCCAAGGCCATGACAATAACGCAGTTGGCCGGCGTCACCGGGCTATCCGCAAGCCTTCTAAGCCAGATTGAAACAGGCAAGACGTCTCCATCTATCGCCACGTTGCGCAAGATCGCCATGGCTCTTGAAACATCTCTGGTCCAGTTCTTCGAGGGCGATCAGAGCACCGATATCGTGGTGAGGAGAGGTCAGCGGAAGTACCTGGGGCATGAGGGATCGCAGGTAAGGTATCAACTACTATCCCCAGACCTCAACCGAGCGATGGAGCCGGTGCTTCTCGAACTGGAACCCGGAGAGTCGGAATTCGAGGGTCCGGCCCTAACCCACAGGGGCGAGGAATGTATGTACGTGGTCGAAGGGAGGCTCAAGTTCGAGCTGGGCGGAGTGCTGTATGTCCTGGATGCAGGGGACTCGGTATACTTCGACGCCAGCATGGGTCATAGAATCGCCAATGGATCCGACAAGAAGACTGTGGTAATCGGCGTGGTAACGCCGCCGTCGTTCTGATGTTCTGGAGTCAAACAAACGGAAGGTGAAAGCCAATGAATGCCGCTGAATTGAAGCAGAGGATCAAGCAGGGG
>CAYZHL010000010.1:8741-9273 GCA_964478095.1 uncultured Clostridia bacterium
CATAGCCGAGAACCTCGTCCGCGCTGCGGATGCGACGGGCACGGTCCCGTTCATCAGGGTAGCAGAGAAGAACCCCACGCTGATCATGAAGTCTCTTGACATGGGAGCGCGGGGTATTGTTGTTCCCGGCGTGTCAACACAGGAGGATGCGGAAATGGCAGTACGTGCCGCGAAGTACCCTCCGGCCGGAGACCGCGGAGCATGTCCTTACGTTCGTGCTGCAGGTCATACGGCGTGGGATTGGGCGGCGTACGCCAAGGATTCCAATGAGAACAACATGGTGTGTCTGCTTGTGGAAGGCGTTGAGGGCGTGGCGAACTTCGAGAAGATCATCACGGTTCCCGGTGTTGATGTGGTGATACTGGGTCCTTTTGACCTCTCTGTGTCGCTCGGAGTGGGCGGACAGGTTCATCACCCTCTGGTGGAGGAGAGACTCGCGTCCATGTGCCGGCTTGCCAGCAAGAACGGTGTAGCGCTGGCAGGCGTGATTTTCGAGCTGCAACCGTCGGATATAAAGGCTCAGCTTGCGAAG
>CAYZHL010000010.1:9283-24016 GCA_964478095.1 uncultured Clostridia bacterium
AAGTGGACCGGTATGGGCTCATCAGTCGCGATAGTGGGCGGCGACAAGATGTTCCTTGCCAGCGCCATGCGGCTTGCTGCTGAAGCTGCGAGCGAGTTCAAGTAGTGATCAAGGCGCCTACACACTACACGTCAAGGAGGCCATTGCAGTGAAAAACGCAGTACTGGGACGAAGAATCACACTACTCATGGCATGCATCATCCTGATCGCTGTCAGCTCTGGGTTGGGGCAGGCCGCTCCCCGCGTTGAGAAGATGAACCTTGCCCATGTTCTCGCGTCCAGTCACCCGTGTCACCAGGCTCTCATCCAGTTTGCCGAAGCAGTGGAGAAGGAAACTAACGGTCGCATACAGATATCCGTAATCAGCGGCGGCGCTCTTGGGGGAGAAAAGGACGAAATAGACCAGATAAAGATGGGCGCTCTCGATTTCGCGCTGCTGTATGGGGTGTCGTTGTTCCAGGGGATGGCGCCTGTGACCGCCATAGAAGAGCTGCCTTTCCTCTGGAGTTCCAGGGAACAGGCGTACGCAGCATATGACGGTGAACTCGGGGCCAAGCTCACGGAGGCCATAGGCAAAAACGGGGTCAAAGTGCTCGCCTACTGGGAGAATGGTTTCAGGCATTTCACAAATAACGTGAAGCCAATTGTTCGCCCGGCCGACATGAAATCCATCAAGTTCCGCACCGCGGAATCAGCAATAAGGCTTGACATGTTCAAGCAGCTTGGAGCGGCGGCTGTGCCCATGCCTTTCACTGAGTTGTTTACAGCATTGCAGCAGGGCACAGTGGACGGCCAGGAGAATCCGCTTTCGATCATCGACTCCTCTCGCCTTTACGAAGTTCAGAAGTACCTGTCGCTGTCAGGACACATCTGGAACGCTTCTCTGATGGTCGTATCTCCCAGCAGATGGAACAAGCTGTCCGCTGAAGACCGCAAGATCATCGAGGCTAATGCACTCAAGTATCGGCTAGTTGCCCGCGAGCTCATAAGGGAGCAGGATGACAAGCTTCTAACAGAGCTGAAAGCGAAGGGTATTGCGGTAAACGAAGTAGACAAGGCAGCATTCAAGAAAGCAGTCGAGCCCGTGTGGACTAAGTACGAGGCCAAGTTCGGAAAAGACATCATGGACATCGTCCGCAAATACTCAGGCAACTAGTCGAGCGACGGGCCCGCACGGTGGGCGGCTTAGCGCCCGCCGCGGGCCCTTCATTATCATGTGCAGGGCACACACTGCCAGGGAGGCTGAGACACATGACCTCGCGAACCCCGCGTTCGTTGCGACTTTTGCAGTCGCTTTCGGCGGTTTTGTTCATAACGATCGTTGTTGTCACTTTCGGCCAGGTGGTCCTGAGATATGTGTTCAAGTCGCCCATCTTCTGGGCTGAGGAAGTTGCGCGTTACGCATTCATATGGATGTCGTTCATCGGCGCCGCCATTGCCATTCCGCTTGATGCACACGCCAACATCAGTTTCGTCCTGAACGCCCTGCCGCACAAGGCGCGTAAGGTGGTACAGGCAACAGGGCTAATGTTGAGCATTGCGTTCTTCGCAGCGGTTGGGTACAACGCACTGCGCATCGCAATTACGGCAGCGTCAGACCGTTCGCCTGCGCTCGGGCTGCCTATGAGTGCGGTCTACCTTGCTCTTCCGTTCGCTTCAGTATTCGCAGTTGCATACCTGGTCGTCAGCATGCGTCAGGAGCTGCGCCAGGACAACCAGAGCAATGATGGGGAGTGAAGGAATCATGGTGTGGGTGCTTTTCGGTTCGCTTGCCGTTGCGCTGTTGATGGGTATCCCCGTTGCGATATCGATCGGCCTGAGTAGTCTGACCTATCTGCTACTCAAAGGCTTTCCGCCTATCGCCGTGATATCTCAGCGGATGGTGATGGGTATAGATTCCTTCCCTCTGTTGGCTCTCCCGCTGTTCATGCTCGCAGGCAACCTGATGGAGCGGGGAAGCACGCCACGCCTGATGAAACTGGCCAATGCGCTGATTGGGCACATAACGGGCGGCCTTGCAGCAGTCTCGGTAGCCGCAAGTTGCTTCTTCGGCGCGGTGTCGGGATCGGGTGTTGCGACAGTAGCGGCAGTCGGGTCAATCGTGGAGCCCGAAATGGTGCGCAAAGGATATGGCAAAGGCTTTGCCGCGTCGCTAGTGGCGGGCGCAGGGGGACTGGGCATCGTAATACCTCCCAGCCTCACGATGGTGGTATACGGAGTTGCCAGCGGCGCATCGATCGCCGCGATGTTCCTCGGCGGTTTCATACCCGGGCTGATCGCCGGGTTAGCTCTGATCATTTACTCGATTATTGTGTCAAAGAAGAGGGGCTACAGAGGAACCGAACGCAGGGCTACGAGCAAGGAGATCGTGGAGGCGCTTCGTGGGGCTGTGGCTCCGCTCATGATGCCCGTCATTGTGTTGGGCGGAGTGTTGAGCGGCGTATTCACCCCCACTGAAGCCGCTGTGGTATCGGCGGTATACGCGCTAATCTTGGCAGCCTTCGTGTATAGGGAGATTGACTGGAAGGACTTCATTGACATCCTGACCAAGTCAGCGTTGCAGAGTGCGACCATAGTGCTCATTGTGGCGACAGCCGCGACATTCAGCTGGATTATGGCCTATGAGCACATACCGGATGCGATGACGTCTGCACTTCTTTCGGTGACCACAAACCGGATTGTGATTCTGTTGCTGATCAACCTGTTGATGCTGGTGCTCGGAACGTTTATGGAGACGATAGCGGTGGTGCTCATAATGACCCCGATCATCGTCCCAGTGCTCCAGCACTTCGGCATAGACCTAGTCCACTTCGGCGTTGCGCTCATGCTCAACCTGGCGATAGGCGGCGCGACACCTCCGCTGGCAGTCAGCCTGTTCACGTCCACAAAGATACTTGGCATATCTATTGAGGACACTTTCCCGGACATCTTGTGGGTGTGCGCCGTGATGGTTGCCGCACTGGTAATCATCTTGATGGCGCCGGATACCGTGCTGTTGCTGCCAAAGCTCTTCATGCACTGAGGTTCTCCGAAAGCGCCGGGCAACCGTCAGCCGGCGCCGCTCCCATAGCACATAGCCGCGAGGCTTCAGCAGGGTTCGGGTAGGGTCCTGGCGACCCACTCGGACCCTGTGTCGATTTCTTCCGGGCCTTCAGCTAGTGGATCCGGCCAGGAACTAGAGGAAGAAGCATCGGAATGGCGAATGGAGCAAGACTACGTTAGGGAGTGAACAACATGGGCTATGAGATAGTGACAGATTCATCCGCGGATCTCACGGACGAGCTGATTGAGGAATACGGCATCCACATTGTTTCTCTCCGGTTCCGGATTGGCGGCGAGGAATTCCCCTGCTACGTGCAAGGGCAGAAGACCGACTACAAGCAGTTCTACGACAGGATGAGGAAAGGGGAGATGGTGGACACCTCCCTTATCGACATGTCGACTTGCCGCAACATATTCGAGGACATTCTGAAAAGGGGTAACGACGTACTCTACATAGGCTTCTCGTCGGCGCTGAGCGGGAGCTACAACGCGGGCGCGATGGTGGCCGACAGCCTGCGCGACGCCTACCCGGAGCGCAAGATAGACACCATTGACTCGCTTTCTGCATCGATGGGCGAGGGGCTTTTGGTGTACCACGCGGCCCAGCAGCGGCGTGCCGGCAAGACCATCGACCAAGTGTACACTTGGCTTATGGAGAACAGGCTTCATCTCTGCCACTGGTTCACCGTCGACGACTTGTTTCACCTAAAGAGAGGCGGCAGGATATCTGCGGCAACCGCGTTAGTGGGCACAATGCTGGGAGTCAAGCCAGTGCTGCACGTTGATGATGAAGGCAAGCTTGTGTCTGTGGGCAAGGTGCGCGGCAGGAGAAAATCGCTTGAGGCGCTGGTAGACGAGATGGAGAAGACATGCACGAACCCGACTGAGCAGGTGGTGTTCATATCCCACGGCGACTGCGTTGAGGACGCTCAGTATGTGGAGAGGATCGTGCGGGAGAGGCTCAACGTCAAAGACGTCCAGATAAACTACGTCGACCCGGTAATCGGCGCCCACTCCGGGCCCGGCACCATCGCGCTGTTCTTCCTCGGGTCCCAAAGGTAGCCCAATAGGGGCGCTTGTGAAGACGCAGCGCAGCGCGGAATGGTCCGAGCTGCGCTGCAGATTATAGGTACGTATCGAGCGACTGCGGCTATTTCGTGGGTTTCAGCCGCCAGTAGCTGGGGTTCCTGACGAGCTTGATTTCCTTGCCGGGCTCATATTCCTTGAAGATGAACGGGCCGGTGCCGATGAGCTTGGTGAGCCCCTTGACTGTCGGGTGGGGTTCGCTCCAAGGCTCAAAAGACTGCCAATCCTTGACGTCTTTCCATATGTGCTTGGGCAGGAACCACAGATCGTTGATGTCGTACATCTGCCAGTAGTTGTGGTCGCTGAAGTAGACCGTCACTCTGTATGGATCAGGCGCCTCCACTCTCACGACATTTTCGACGAGCCAGGCCTGTTCGGCATCAATGGCCCTGTCCAGGAGATAATCGATGGTGAACTTGATGTCCTCAGACGTGAACGGCACTCCATCGTGCCACTTGATGTCCTGACGGATACTGAATGTGACCATGGTGCCTTTTCTGCCGGGCGCGGGCTTCCAGACGCCCACATTCCACTCTTCGGCCATCCATGGCACATCTTCGAGCGTTTCGGGATCGATTTCGATGAGCCTGTCCATAATCCAGCTGAGCACTTCGTGCCCCGCTCCATAGTCGTTGCTGCATGGATTGAGTGATTCAGGCTCCCATAGGAGGGGCCAGCGTACGGCGCCGCCCGCAAGACTCCTGATGCTCAACTTAGTCCACTTGTTCTCCCAATTGGCGGCGCCGTACCCCGGCATGTCTACATATCCCGTTACTCCATCTTTGCGGAACGCGTCCGCCACGAATCTAGCGGCGAATGCAACGGAAGGCACCTTGCGGGCCAACATGACCTGCGCGTCCATGGCGGCCTGACGGGCGGCGGCGAAATCGGCGGGATTCTTGAGCTGTTCAAGGACGGCGTCAAGCTCCTCGCCAAACTCACGGATCAAAGACGTCGGGAGTCGCTCGATGATGACACTCGCAATGTGTATGTCGAAGTCACCCGCTGACACCCTCTTCTGCTTCGCGCTCCAGTCCAGTGACTCGAGTTTAGCGGGGAGGCCAATGGCTCGGCAGGCATCTGCGAGCTTCTTGCCGACCTGGGAGCGCACTGCATTGGTGTCGGTGAGAATCTTGAGCTCCGGCAAAGGCTTGCGGGTGTTGGGGTCGATACGCATCTTCGTCTTTGGGTCTAGCCTGTATCCTGCTTGGTCGAGCATGTCCTTTGCTCCTGCAGGATCGTACCGGGGTACTGGAGTCTGTCTGTTGTAGAAGGGGCTCCACTGCGGCACAGTGCCGGGCATCGGCAGGGCAGGTTCCTTGATAATTTCCCGGACGATGCTGTTGCTGTCTATAATGCGCGCTACTGCCTGACGCAGGACTTCTGCCTTCATCGGCTCGCGGCGCGTATTGAAGAAGACGCACCAGGCGTAAGGCCCGGGGCTGGTCCTGATGTCGGCATTGGGAGAGGACATGAGCTTGTTGACGGTCGAAGAGTCAAGTGAGGGCAGCACGTCTATGTCGCCGCGCTGGAATGCCGACAGAGCTTGTTGGGGGCCTTCAGACATTATGGGCATGATGATCTCGTCTGCGCTTGGGCCGGCGAATGCTGCTGGGCATGGTATGAGCGCTAGAAGCACGGCTAACGGAGGCAGGAGTAACCTAATGGGCTTCATCGGTCGCCCTCCTTCCAGCGGGTAAAATGGGGACAATATGGGTATTCTACGTGGGATTGGAATACCCTTCCGTAACGTTCAGAAGGAATTCCGACTGCTGCGTCAAACACCATGATGCACACTGCGCTCCGCATTGCGATGGGCGCGACCCCCGAGGGCCGCAGTCACTGCTCACTAGGGAGGAGCTTGCCACGTTGTTGACGATGCTCTCACCGCGTAGACGAATCGGCATTCTGGTATTGCTAGCCGCCATCCTGGCTGTCTGGCCGGGCCCTCCCGTGCGCGCCGCGGCGCCTTCGCGCGACGAGGTAGAAGCCTTCTACTCCTGCGACGAGGAGGCGCCTCTTGAGGCCGCAGAGGTCCTGCTAGGATCGTCGCCATGGTATAGGGAGTACGAGGTTAGGTACAGCAGTTTGGGCGAGACTGTGTATGCGCGGCCCATGGTTCCCCGGTCCACTGAACCGACATTGATCCCGGCGTCGGCGTCAGCGTCGGCGTCAGCGTCGGCGTCAGCGTCGGCGTCAGCGTCGACGTCAGCGTCGACGTCAGCGTCGACGTTGCCTTCGGCTGCAGTCCACTGCTTTGTTGGCCTGCACGGCATGTTCTCTGACACCGAATATCAGTTCTGGAGCATAGCCGACTTCTGCGCCAAGCGGGGCGTCGCGGTTATGACCCCCAGCCTTCCGTACCACCACAAGCGGACAGAGGGCTTCCCACTCATACCCGGGCAACAACTCATCAACGGGCCCCCCGACACGGTGAGGGACAATCTGCGCCGTGCGGTCATAGATACGCGCCGCGCTGTGGACTGGCTCGCCACACCCTCCGACATTGATCAGCATGCCATCTCCATTGCGGGAGTGAGCCTGGGCGGCATTGTTGCCTCGCTCGCGTTCAAGGTCGAACCCAGGTTCGCAAACGGCGTGTTCGTGGTGGGAGGCTCAGGAGTTGGGGGCATACTGGAACACGGTCGTACGGATGTTCTGAACATCTTTCGTGCGGCGGCTAAAGCGAACGTGGTGAACCAGCAGGACTTCATCGACGCGCTTGAGATAGCCGGCCCGATCAACATCCCGGATCTCGCGCCCCGCCCGGCACTGCCCATGAATGGGCTTTCCGAAGGGGGGCGCCGACAACCTCTGGGTAGACGTTAGGGCCGAACTGGGAACGCCCGACTGCGCCGCCAGTCACCAGCTCTCGGTGCCGATGGTGAACAGGGCTGTGCCGGTTGTTGTGATGAGCCGCAAAACCTATGCCGCGCTCGAGTCCATCCCGTGGTTCGCCGACTATCCCCACGATAACCCGCGCTGGGTTACTGCGAACCCTAGTCATAGCGACATGAAGGGTGATGAGTGATAGCGATGGCTGTGTTTGACGACTTCCAGAAGCTTGACATCAGGATCGGCACAATTGTCGAGGCGATGCCGTTTCCGGAGGCGCGCGTGCCTGCCATCAAGCTCGTCATCGACTTCGGCGAACTCGGGACAAAGCGTTCTAGCGCCCAGATCACGCGGCGCTACACCGCGGAAGCTCTGGTGGGCAGGCAGGTAGCGGCGGTTGTGAACATGCCGCCTCGGCGGATTGCGGGGTTTGCGTCGGAAGTGCTCGTGCTCGGGGGAATGCCGGAGCCAGGAGACGTGGTGCTCCTGGCTCTCGATCAGCGTGTTCCCAATGGCACGAGGGTTGGATAATGAACGATCGTCGGCCCCGCTCTGTTTCACACTGCCTCGTCGTAAGCCCCCGCAAACTGGCTGTTGTAGAGATCGTAGTAGAACCCGCGCTTGGCCATGAGAGCCTTATGGTTGCCCTGTTCGACGATGCTACCGTTGTCCATGACCAGGATAGTATCGGCGTTGCGTATCGTTGAGAGCCTGTGCGCGATCACGAAGCTGGTGCGGTCTTTCATCAGCTTGGCCATGGCTTCCTGTATGAGGACCTCGGTTCGAGTGTCGACTGAGCTTGTGGCCTCGTCCAGGATGAGTATCTCCGAGTCGGCTAGGAAGGCACGGGCTATGGTGAGCAACTGCTTCTGCCCCTGCGATATATTGGACGCATCGTCGTCCAGCTTAGTGCTGTAACCGTCGGGCAAGGTCCGAACGAAGTGGTCGACGTGGGCTGCCCGAGCTGCGGCCATTATCTCCTGCTCGGAGGCGTTTTCCCTGCCGTAAGCGATATTGTCGCGGATGGCGCCGGCGAAGAGCCAGGTGTCCTGGAGCACCATTCCGAACAGGCTGCGCAGGTTGTCGCGGGTCATGTGCCGGATGTCCACGCCGTCGATGGTGATGCTGCCCTCGTCTATCTCATAGAAGCGCATCAACAGGTTGACCAGGGTTGTCTTGCCTGCGCCAGTTGGGCCGACTATGGCGACAGTCTGGCCGGGCTGCACTTCCAGGTGCATGTGTTCGATGAGAGGCGTCTCAGATTTGTACCTGAAGGACACGTCGTCGAACACTACATGTCCCGCGACGTGTTCGAGCTCGATCGGGTCCGCGGTGTCAGGCACTTCTTCCTGCTGATCGAGGAGTTCGAACACTCGCTCGGCCGAGGCCACCGTGGACTGAAGGATGTTCATGATGCTGGCGGTTTGGACAATAGGCTGGGTGAACTGCCTGGAATACTGGATGAAGGCCTGCACGTCGCCGAGAGTCAGGGCGCCGTTCGCCACCTTCATGCCTCCGATGACGCATACAGCCACGTAGTTCAGGTTGTTGATGAACTGCATGCTAGGCTGGATAGTGCTTGATATGAAATGCGCCTTGAAGCCCGCCTGGAACAGGCGCTCATTCTCCCTGTCGAACGCATCCACGGCTGTCTGCTGCCGGTTGAATACCTTCACTACGTTGTGCCCGGTGTACATCTCCTCTATGTGGCTGTTGAGGGCGCCTGTACTTTCCCACTGAGCGGCGAATTGCTTTTGGGAGCGCTTGGCGATCATGAGTGTAACCAGGACGCTTAAGGGCAGTGTAGCCAGCGCGATCGCGGCCAGCACAGGGCTGATGGAGAACATCATGATCAGCACGCCGACGACTGTGAAAGCCGCCGTGGTGAGCTGGTTCAGGCTTTGCTGCAGGGAACTTGCGATGTTGTCGATGTCGTTGGTCAGGCGGCTCAGGATCTCGCCGCGAGTGTTGCTGTCATAGTACTTGAGGGGAAGACGCGCAAGCTTCGCGTCGGCCTCTTTGCGCAGACCGTACACAGTGCGCTGCGAGACGCCCGCCATGATGTAGTGCTGTGCCCAGCCGAATAGGGCGCTCACGAGGTACACGCCTGACAACGTCAGCAGCACACGCCCGATGGCGGCAAAGTCGACGCCGCGACCGGGCACGATGTTCATCCCGGAAATCATGTCGGCCATGCGGTCCTTACCGACCGCCTTGAGCATGGCGATGATGGACTCCTTGGTGAGACCCGGAGGCAGCTGCTTGCCGATGACCCCTTCAAAAAGAAGGTTAGTGGCTCGCCCCAGAATCTTGGGCCCGGCGATAGAGAGGGCCACGCTGATCAGGGCCATAATCATTACGGCGGCAACCTGGGCTTTATGAGGCCTCAGGTAACCGGCGAGCCTCCTCAGCGATCGCTTGAAGTCCTTGGCCTTCTCCGTGGGCATCATCGCGCCCATAGGGCCGTGGCCCCGTCCTGGGCCTCCGCCTGCGCCGGGACCACGTCCTGGGCCTCCGCCTGCGCCGGGACCACGGCCTGGGCCCATGCCTGGTGCTGGGCCTGCTCCTGAGCCTGGTGCTGAGCCTGGTGCTGAGCCTGGTGCTGAGCTTGGTGTTGGGCCTGCTCCTGGGCCACGTCCTGGGCCTGTTGTCGATTGGGTAGACTGCTGCGCGAGCCGGGCGGACGGTGTTTGCTTGTTCATGCGACTTCCTCCTCTGCGAGCTGCGAAAACACGATCTCGCGGTAGACCGCGCAGTGTTCCATCAGTTCTTTGTGCATGCCCATACCCACGATAGCGCCCTTGTCGAGCACGATGATGCGATCGGCATTCATGATGGTGCTGACGCGCTGTGCGACTATCAGGACGGCGGCGTCGGTGTAGTGCACTTCGCTTGCCAGCGCGGCGCGCAGACGGGCGTCGGTGGCGAAATCCAGGGCGGAGAAGCTATCGTCGAAGACGTATACGTTGGGCCTTCTGACGAGCGCGCGGGCGATGGCTATGCGCTGTTTCTGACCGCCTGACAGGTTTGTTCCACCCTGCGCGACTGCGGCGTCGAGCTGGCCGGGCATCTCGGACACGAAGTCAGTGGCCTGTGCTATGTCGAGCGCATGCCATAGTTCGGCGTCAGTGGCGTCGCTTCTGCCGTAGCGCAAGTTGCTCGCGATAGTGCCGCTAAAGAGGAAAGCTTTCTGCGGAACGAAGCCCACCCTGCCCCGGAGGTCGTGTTGAGTGAGGCTCCGGATGTCGGCTCCGTCTATCAGCACTGCACCCTCGGTTACATCATAAAAGCGAGGGATCAGGTTGATGAGCGTGGACTTGCCGCACCCTGTGCTGCCGACGATGGCTGTAACCTCGCCGGGCTGAGCGCAGAAGGAGATGTCTTTGAGAACAGGAGCCTCGGCGCCCGGGTAGGTGAACGCTACGCTTTGGAATTCGACACGTCCTCCAGCTGGGGCGGGCGGGTCGGCTGCGCAATCTGCGCCGATTGGCGCGGACGCAGGTGCGGATGCAGGCACTGGCGCAGGTGCGGGCGCCGATGCTTTGGGGTCGGCAATGGATGGTTCTACCTGTAGCACCTGCTGAATGCGCTCGGCTGACGCGCTGGCGCGCGGGATCATGATGAACATCACAACGGCCATCATCACCGACATGAGGATCTGCATGATGTAGGCCAGGAAGGCTGTGAGATTGCCGATAGGCATGGCGCCGCTATCGATTCGGTGCGCGCCGAGCCAAGTGATCGTGACCAGCGAGATGTTGAGCATGAGCATGAGCAACGGCATCGTGAGCGCGATCAGCCGGTTGACGCTCAGCGCTGTGGAGGTCAGGTCCAGGTTGGCCTCGTCAAATCGGCGCGCCTCGTAGTCTGTCTTTACAAATGCTCGAATCACGCGAATGCCGGCGAGCTTTTCGCGGGCTACCTGGTTCAGCCTGTCTATCTTGCCTTGCATCGACTTGAACAAGGGCAATGCTTCACGCATTATGACGGCGATGACAGCGCCCATGACAGGAACTATGATGATGATCGATGCAGAAAGGGGCACGTCTTGGCGCAGGGCCATGATGATACCACCGACGCACATGACTGGAGCTGAGATCATTATGTTCAGGCTCATAAGCACAGCCATCTGTACGTGCTGCACGTCGTTGGTGTTGCGCGTGATAAGCGAAGGTGTGCCAAACTGGTCGACCTCGGCCTGGGAGAAGGTTTGCACCTTCCGAAAGATGTCGCTGCGAAGATCGCGGCCGAAGGACATGGCTGTCTTGGAGCCCCAGTACACGGAGATGACGGAGCACCCTGCGAGCAGGAGGGTCACGAGAAGCATGAAACCGCCCGTTCTCAGGATGTAATCGGTGTCGCCTTTTGCGATACCGTTGTTGATGATGTCGGCGTTGAGATCGGGCAGGTACAGGTTGGAGACTGCCTGCACGAGAAGCAGCGCCACAACTAGGATGAGCTGCTTGCGATAGGGTTTGAGGTACTTGAGCAGCTTAAGCATGAGTAGTGTAACACCTCACTAGTGGGCGATCGATTCTGGCGACGAGAGTTCACGGTCGATGATCGAGCATAGCGAGCTCAGGAGTCGCTCGAAATCCCTGAGATCGCTAGCCGGCATTTTGCCGAACGAAGCATTGATGAACTCCGCCAAAGCCGAATTCATCTCGTCTTGGACGCAGCGACCTGCGTCGGTCAGGTATATGCGAGTCATCCGTTGGTCTTTCTCGTCTGGCCGGCGCGCTATGAGGCCTGCCGTTTCCATCTTATTTAGCATTACGGTTATGGTCGGTCGAGCTACGTGCAGTCGTCGCGCCAGATCGCGCTGGGGAATGCCATCATGGCTGCCTATTACCCACAGGCATCCAGCCTGACCGGGGTAGATGTTCTTGTCGGACATCATCTTGAACATGAGCTGCCGATGAAGGCGCATCGCCCTGAAGAAGGCGTGAAAGACCCGGAAGGAGGCTGGATCCACCCCGCGGATCTCCGAAAACGACGGGCCCTCGCATTCGTCGTGATGCACTCCGCAACCTCCTTTGCTGCCATGGCGTTCGAATGTCCCCTTCGGTGGTTCCGGCGGTTATGTTAGCATGCTAACTATCCACAGACCGTATTCTACCGCGTCTGGCGGAGGGGGTCAAGGGGCGGCGATGGTGCGCGACGGTGCGCGACGGTGCGGCGACGGTGCGGTGATGACGTATGGAACCTGCGTCGAGCCTGCGGTGAAACCGTACGGCTTTTTCGGGTACCTGCGGTAGAACCGTACGGTTTCACGCTGCCGGGGGAATCGAGGTGGGGTATTCCGGCAGGCCACACTCGCGGGCTGTTCCCGGCGCACTGTACCAGAAAACCCCACACGCCATACGCGGTCGCCGGCCTGACGCTTACCTGTAACACTATCAAAGGCTTCTGAAGAAGAGTCGTAGGTCTTCCTTTGTGCTCTCAGACAACTCCGTGTCTCCTATGCTCTCTACAGCTCCCTGCAATCCATGCAGCATGTGAAGGCAGGCTCCGTAGTTCGCCCATAGAGACCTCCGATCGACAGCAGCGGTCCCTCATCGCGGGCCGTGTGGTGCGCAAGGTGCCTCTTTGCCCGCATTCATCTTCGCCTGTTCTCGGCGAGTACAATGAACACCCCTGCTGCAGCCACAATCAGCGGTCCGATGCCGGGTGCGGTCTGCGATTCCAGAGCGTTGAAATAGGGGAAGAACGCGAAATACCTCACGGGAGTGGTCGAGGTCCCGGTTGCCTTGACGTAGACCGAACTGCCAATCTTGGTGGTGGAGCCGTCGATGATCCTGCCGTCGGGCAGCGCGAATCGGTAGCCAATGCTGTAGGTGTATCGTCCGGGCACTGCTTCGTCGCGTTCTCCGCCCTGCCGCCGAATGCTGGTAATCACGGCAGTTGCGCGCACGCCCACAAACCCCAGCATAGCCATTCCTACGCCGTAGATGATGAGCGCTATACCCAGCAGTGTGATGACGACCCGCTTCAGCACTATCGCTCACCGCCCGAGTCGCCCATCGTCCAGCCTAGACCGGATGAAGGCCTCAACTGCTCCGTAGTTGTCCGGTGTGCAGAATATCGCTATCTGCTGCGCAAAGTGCCCCTGGACAGTGATTGTGTACTGCCCGGGGTGAGACTTCGTCTTCCTTATGTCGTGCCACTTGAGTGATGTGGATTGGCGTGACGCTGCGAGAATTCCTGCCCCTGCCGCCGCGGGTCGGCGCGTTAGGATCCCCAATGCAACCGTGAGCTCGTTGATGACGCGATTTCGTTTCGCCTGTTTGCCGCAGGTATAGCACTGAACGCCCGCACGATCGAGTACGAAACCCACGTGGTACTTGCCGCCATAAGCGATCGCGATCACTAGGTAGGCTAGCCCGAGGGCGACAGCTATGAACGCCAAGCCGTAGAGCGAGTACTCTCTTGCTCCCTCGCCGCGTGAGGCAATGAGCAGAATGGCGATGACCAGGCCAAAGGGAATACCGATGGCGATGGCCAACTGCTTCAGGATTATGGTGCTCCGGAAAATCGGAACGGATATTTCCCATCGGAGCTTTTCGGCCTCATCCATCGTAATGCCGCCTCCACGCCCCTACTTGAGGAGCGGACACTTGCAGCGAAAGCAGGTGTCGTCGGAGATATCGTTGATTGATCCGCAGGCAATGCAGAAGATCGCGGCATCGTTTGACTTATCATACTTCTCGTACACGTCAAACCCCTTGTGGTGCCGCACTTTATCGCCGACATCGAAGTAGTTGAACACAGTATCGGAATCTTGGTGCTGATGTTTGTAGATCTTGCCGTTACTCCGCTTTACCTTGTACTCATACACTGTATGGGTTGTGTGCGTATCGTTGGTCCTGTCATGAGTCTTGCGCTTAAAGAACTGCTTTCCGACTACAACGCCGTCCCAGGTAGTGTCGTGACCTTTCCGGGTGATCTGTACCAGCGCGATCACGATGAACATCCCGCCGATGCCCAGCCCGTAGTAGAGCGACTGGGGCATTTTGAGCTCTCCGCTCCTGTGCCCATAGATCGGGAAACCCACAACTGCAATGACAGCCAGTATGCCCGCGAAGATGATCGCCCACTTGTTGGATGCCTTCTGGTACTTTGCAAACGCCGGGTCATTGATCTTGGACGAAAATCCTACTGAGCCCTGCATGGCCTTTCCCCTCCCTGCAATGACATGGCTAGGCTTGCTATCAATTACGACAACAGAAGATACATTCCTTCTGAAGTTCGATGCGCGGTGTCTTCTTGACAGCCCAATGGCTATATTCTAATATCGCCATGAAAGGTGAAGGTGGTTGATATGGGAACAAGGAAGACGCGGAGGCGCACAACCGTGTTCAAGGCCCTTGCCAATGAGAGCAGGTGCAGGATTGTGGAGATCCTGGCAGAGGAAGGCGAGAAATGCGTCTGTGAGCTCGTGGACAGGCTCGGCCTGGATCAGTCCACGGTTTCGAAGCACCTGGGCGTGCTTCGAAACGCCGATATCGTCTCATCCAGAAAGGAAGGGCTCAACGTATGGTGCAGTCTTCATGCAATCTGCACGTATCAGTTCATGAAGTGTATCGACCACATGTGCGAGCCCGGCGCGGGTGTAGCACCTGGCCTTGACGGCTGTGAATGCCCACGGGGTCCGGAAGGAGAGGCGTAGCCCATAGATTGTATCGGTTATGCGGTATCTGGGCAGGGGAACCAAGCAGTAGTGTTTGTGTCGCTGGCGGTAGTCATGGCGACAATAGGAGTTGAGTCCGA
>CAYZHL010000011.1:0-627 GCA_964478095.1 uncultured Clostridia bacterium
ATCGAAGCGAGAACCTGCGAGTTGACGATTGTTCTGCCGAAGAAGACCGTGCCCGCCACTGTTCCAACGACCTGCCAGTCTATCCCCGGAATAGCTCCCTCCCGGAACCTGCGGACGACCTCCCTTGGATACGGGCCGTCCGACGGGGCCGCGAGCAGGGCCGTCAGCGCACCAAGGGCTGTCGCAATAGAGAAGTTAATCGACGTTCCCACACCGACCAGCAACACGACTAGGATAGGACTGGCCGCGACCAGAATCGAGAATACGAGGCGTGCCGATACCGCCGCCATTGCCCCGGGTCCGGTCGCGACCTCGGCGCCCGCGTTGACGCCAGCGCCCACGCTCACGCTGACCTTGGCGCTGCCGCAGCCTAAGCAGCCGCACGATCCGATACAGCCATCGTCTATTGGCGAGCCTGGCTCCGAAGTCAGGGGCTCTTTGCGGAAAACCGTTCGCGCCGTCAACACGAAAACAACCAGAGCCGCGATCGACCCAGGCAACACAAAAGCACTATAGGGAACGCCGGAGATCTGCTGAATCATGAGCAGAGGCGCATAGATGGGGTATATGTAGTACCAGCCGTGCCGGAACATGACATTCGTGGTCACTCTCTGCTCCCTGGTCATG
>CAYZHL010000011.1:637-3726 GCA_964478095.1 uncultured Clostridia bacterium
AATCCACAAGGGGGGCCGAGAACACCGAAGACCCGGGTACGCTCAGCAAGCCCACAAGCGAAGGCAACATGAAGGCAACGACACGCGCATCCCGGATCATCCGGCCAATACCTCGCGTGAGATCATCGAGGGCTCCTGACACCTTCATTATGTGCCCGATCATCGTGATGAAGGCAATCGACACAAGCAGCGTAAGGCCTGCAGGTTCGACCACCGCTTCCCTAAGCGAAGCGCTGAGTACCGCAAAGCCTCCGGTGCTCGTCAAGGCTACGATCAGTCCGGCTACAGCAGCAGCAATTCCGACGTTCACCTTGTAGCGAACAGCGGCGAGTATGAGGAGAGTTCCTGCGGCAAGACCCAAATACGACATCGCGTGGCTCCTCCGCCATGACCTCGATCGGCTGCCCAGCCACCCGTGCCTGCGGTCGGCGTGGTGATGGTAGTGTATTCGCGAGATGCCGCTATTCACCTGCTTGCGGAGTTGTGACGTGATCAGGCAGCTTCAGTGCACGTCCGCCTTGGCCGGTCGCCAGTTCCGGCAGAACCGGCATGGGTAAGCCAGAGTGCGTACGCTGCCGTCGGCAAACGTACGCACTCGGGATAGCTGCATATACTGCTACGTCACTAGGCTACATGTCCTGGTGCTAAGAGGGAAACCTCACGGGTTCATCAAGGTTTTTCTTGACCGTATCGCTTCCAGTCGTGCGCTCTCTGAGCACCACGATGAGCGAGGCGGGGACTTCTAGCCCGACAGCGCCTCCATGCCACACGGCACTATCTACTACAATAGCCTCTCCAGCATTGACCCTGATGAACTCCACTGTCGACGCTTTCAGCTCACGAGCCACCGGAATTGCAACACTGCCCTTCACTACGGCATACACCTGGGGGCTCAGATCGTGAATCTCCAGCCTCTCATAAACCTTCTCGGCCTTGTTCACATCTATGTGCTTTACCTCAACTTCTGCATCTCTGGCATAGCAGGAGAATGTCCCAACCGCCCATGCTGTCATCTGCTCACTGGACCACTCCAGTGCGTCTGCAGGCATGCGACACCATGAGCCGTAGGCGCCTATGCCGCTCGCTTTCTTCAAGATCACAGCCTGCCACCCTCCCTCATCGCTCACTTATCAGGCGTCTGCCCGGTGGACTTCAGCCACTGGTCAAGTGCATAGAGTACTGGGACAATCCTGGAAACATGAGCGCCTGTGCCCATGTGGCCCACTCGCACTACTCTGCCGGCCCACTTGCCCAGACCACCCGCGACCTGGATTCCGAAAACACCGCGCAGATACGCGATCACGTCGCGATCCACGTAGCCTTCCGGAACCCAGAAGACGCCCACAGTACCAGATGCCTGGTCGTCCCGGCCAATGGGCTCCAAGCCCGCCTTCCTCAGCCCATCGCGGAAGGCCTGGCCTACATCCCTGTGTCTTCTGAACCTGGCATCTAGCCCTTCGTCCAATACTAACTTCAATGCCTTCCTCAGAGCCAGCACGTTGTTCACGGCCATGGTCACGTAATAGGGCTGCGTATTGCGCCCGGCGTCAGCATGCTCCTTCCATTTGAGAAGGTTCATCGCCCAGCCCATGATCGGTCTCTTCCTGGAGCGCATATGGTCAAACGCCCTGTCGCCGACAGACACTAGAACAAGCCCGGGAGGGGCCTCCAAGCACTTCTGGGAGGCGGCCACGCACACGTCTATGCCCCACTCATCAACACGAGTATCCATTCCGCCGACTGATGATACTCCGTCCACCATGAAGATCAGGCCGTGTTCACGGCACATCTGTGCCACTTCCCGAACAGGGTTGGCCAGGCCCGTGGACGTCTCGCACTGCACCATTGCCACAACGCGAGCGTTTGGATAGGCTGCTATGGCCTGCTCCACCTGCCCCGGGGTCACAGTGTCGCCCCATTCTGCGGTGACTGAGCGTACCTGCACGCCGTGGGATTGCCCCAGTTCCACCGCTCTGTGGCCAAAGTGACCGTTATCGACTATGATTGCTTCATCTCCGGGCGCCACGAGGCTGGCCAGGCCGGCTTCAACGCCAAAGTGACCGGAGCCCGGCATGATAAACAACTCGCCGCTAGTGCGAAACACCCGTTTGGCCAGTGATACTGTATCGTTGTACAGCGCAGCCCACTCCGGGCCATAGTGCGCCACTATGGGGGAGGCCATCTCCGTCAAAACCTGTCCATTTACTGCTATCGGGCCCGGTATCATCAAGTCATAGTGCTTCGGGCCTACTACCATGACGCTTACCCCTTCCGCGCATGATCAAGTGTTGAAAGCTACCTCTGAACCCTACCGGACGCATCGCCGCCGGCCAGAACCTGTACCTCTGATAGGCCGACCAGGTTGAAGTCGCCGATTATGCTGTGCTTGAGGCATGACGCAGCAGCAGCGAATTCCACTGCCTGCTGGCCAGGCATGCCTTCTAGTAGTGCGTAGACCAGGGCTCCCGCGAACGAGTCGCCGCCCCCCACCCTGTCCACAGTGTGGACCTGGTATTTGCGCGACAGATGGAACTCGGCGCCGTCATACAGCATTCCCGACCAGTTATTATCAGAGGCAGACAGGCTCTCTCTCAGGGTAATAGCGACCTTCTCAAACCCAAACCGCTTGACTAGTTCCCGAGCCACTTCCCGATATCCCTTGTGACAGAGCTCGCCTCGGGTCACATCCGAAGTTCCAGCCTTGATCCCGAATACCTTCTCAGCGTCTTCTTCATTGCCGATAACCACGTCCACATACTCCATGAGCCCGCTCATCACTGCGCTGGCCTTCTCAGGTGACCACAGCTTCTTGCGATAATTCAGGTCAGCGCTGACCTTGACTCCAAGCCTCTTAGCAGCCTTGACGGCCTCGAGAGTGGCCGCCGCCGGTCCATCGCCCAGTGCAGGTGTGATGCCTGTGAAGTGAAACCAGGATGCGCCGCTCAGTATTGCGTCCCAATCAAACTCGCCCGGCCCCACCCGAGAGATCGACGAGTCTGCTCGGTCGTATATGACCTTCGATGGCCTTTGCGAAGCCCCGCTCTCGCAGTAGTAGATGCCCAGACGGTCTCCCCCGCGGGCAATGAACT
>CAYZHL010000011.1:3874-10842 GCA_964478095.1 uncultured Clostridia bacterium
CGCTGATAGCCGGGAGGCGAGAGGCGCAACATAATCTCGCCAAATGTAACAACCGTATGAGACATATGCATCTCCTCCCTGGAGCTAGCCCTTGAGTTTTCGGACAACTGGCTCAGCCGACGCGAGCCGCACGCGCCGCAGCTACATACTCGGCAGCAAGCTCGGTGAGTGCATCCCAGTTCTTCTCGGCGACATACTTCTTGTTGACCAGCGCAGTACCGACGCCCACGAACACGGCGCCTGCTTTCAGGAATTCGCCCAGGTTATTGATATCCACTCCGCCCGTGGGCGTCAGCCTGACCTGCGGAAGCGGTCCTCTGACATCCTTGATGAACGACGGGCCCAGTTTGGTGGCAGGGAACACCTTCACAACATCTGCTCCGGCCTGCCATGCAGTGAGTATTTCGGTAGGTGTGAAAGCCCCTGGAATCACCATGGTACCGTACCTCTTGCACATCTCGATCATCTCAAGGTTCACGACCGGCCCTACTATGAAATCGGCGCCAGCGAGAATAGCCATTCGAGCAGTCTCAGGATCCAGCACCGAACCGGCCCCGATGATCGCCTTCCCCTTGAGAGCCTTGGCAGCTACGTTGATGGCATCCAGCGCCCCAGGCGATGTCATGGTGATCTCTACTCCCCGCACCCCGCCTGCCGCCATCGCCTCGCATATCCCGACCAACTGATCTGCGCTGTCCACTCTGATCACTGCCACAACTCCTGAGTCGATGATCTGTTGTAACTGCTCCTCCTTACCCAAGTTACCCGCCTCCCACCAAGTTTTCTGCAGCGTGCCGAGTCTCGTAATGGCCCCTCAGGCACAGCGAGTCTGCTGGGGTTGCTCTATATGCAACTACGTTGCTTACTGGCGCATGTGACTTATTCTACTTATGCGCGAATACTCCTTCCTTGGGATTCAGATTTTGCAACACTGTTGCAGACTACTCAGCCGCGTTCGCTCGCTTCCGCTGCATAGGAGCTGATTCCTCAGGATAGACGGTTATTGGGCGCAGGTTACATAACAGTTGCGTAGGATTACGCGTTCGAACATCGAATCATGATAGTTGCATGGCAACCATAGTGTGTACTCGGCAACAGACTCGGTGAAAGCAGACGAGGAGGCAGAAGCCATCATGTCCAAGACCCTACTAAGCAGGCTGAGAACCGGAGAAGTGGTATTCGGTCCATTCATGAAACTGGCGTCGCCGCAAGTCGTGGAGATCGCCGGCCTCGCCGGATTCGACTTCGTCATATGCGACACAGAACATGGACCCTTGTCATTCGAATCAGTGATCGTGTGCATCGGAATAGACAATGTGGTAGCATGATAGCCGGGAGGTGCGTTAGTACTTTGGCAAGTAGAGGCGAAATCTCTAAAACACGAAGCAAATCTGCAAGCGATAGAAGCGGTCGTTCATCAGTGCAATCGGTAGTACACGCTCTCGATATCTTCGACTATCTCGCGTCTTCCGGGGGCGAGGCTGGGGTGACAGAGCTTGCGCAGTTCCTAGGTATACACAAGAGCACCGCGTCGCGTCTTCTGGCAACCCTGAACGAGCGTGGCTACGTGAGTCGCAGCCCCCAATCGGGAAAGTACAGCCTCGGCATGCATCTCGTTGAACTGTCACGCGTGAAGCTCGATCAGATCGATCTACGTCAGCTCGCCAGGCCCTATCTTGAGAACCTCGTATCGGCAACGGGTGAGACTGCACACCTGGCCGTTCTCGATCACGGAAAGGTCGTCTATATAGATAAGGTGGATACGCCTCAGACGCTTGGAATGCGTTCCAGAATCGGCTACAGAATAGCTGCACACTGCACCGCGCTGGGGAAGGCGCTGCTTGCGGAGTTGCCCGCCGCTGAGTTGGATTCAGTGTTGGATACGGACAAGATGGTACGATTCACCTCAAACACAATAACTGATCCCGATACACTCAAACTGCACCTCGCCTCGGTGCGGGAGCGGGGATACGCAATCGACGACGAGGAACACGAGGACGGCATCAGGTGCATAGCGGCTGCGATCAAGGACCACGCCGGACGAGTAGTCGCAGCCATCAGCGTATCAGGGCCTACGTTCCGAATCACACGCGAGAAGGCCGATGCCATAGGCCGACTGGTAGGCGACGCGGCACGCCGGCTGTCGGCGTCCTCCGGGTATGTTGCTCCGCGCGCTCATATGTAGCGAGCGCGGAGTCGCAGTGCCTGCATGCGGCTCCGCACTCGTTCTTTGGCCTCCTATAGATGGGCAATCGCCGCCGATGGGTAGATGGACTGAGCCCAGGCGAGCACGTCTCGCTCGATCTTGAGCCTGCTCTGCTCATGTGCTGGGCAGGCGTCTGCAGGCTTGATGCTGTTGCTCGGTTTTCCCATGCCCCAGAGCGACGCGAACAAAGACAGTGTCTTGAGCCCAGTCCCGGTCACTACGCTGACAATCACGCCATCGCCCAACACACCAGCGCTTCTAGCTTTAGCAACAGCCGCCATGCTGGCTGCGCCTGTTGGTTCGGCGAGAATCCCTTCGCTGGACGATAGCTGGCGAGTCATCGAAAGAATCTCCCGGTCTTCCACATCTACGGCAGTTCCGCCCGAATCACGTACTGCCTGCAAAGCCATTGCCCCGTCGAGTGGGAATGGGACCTCTATAGTGGTAGCAACGGTCTCCGGATTCTCCCAGCGTCTGATCTTGTCTGGAGGGTCGCCCGCCTTGAACGCCCGCACCAACGGCGCGCATCCAGCCGCCTGGGCCGCGAGCATCCTCGGGAGCCGATCAGTAAGCCCAAGGGCCTTTAGTTCAATGAAGCCCTGCCACAGAGCGGCCACCAAGCCTCCCCCGCCCACCGGGGCCGCTACCCAGTCCGGCGCCTGCCACGCAAGTTGTTCACAGATCTCGTATGCAATGGTCTTGGAGCCCTCACGCTGGTAGGGGTTGACTGGCCCCGCAGTGCTCATGTGATGCCACCCGTACAGCCTGCATCCCTTTTCGACAAGGTCTATGCACTCATTCACACTTCCGTCCAGTGTGATGACTGGGGCGCCGTACATCTGAACTTGTATCAGGCGCTCGGGCGGCGTAGTGTTGGGCATGAACGCGAGACACTGCAATCCTGCCTTGGCCGCATACGCAGCAACTGATGGGGCAGCATTTCCATCCGACGCTATTGCCGCCATCTTCGCTCCAATATGCTCAGCAACGGTGATTCCTACGGCTGCAGGGCGATCCTTATATGTTCCTGTTGGATTGCCGGTCTCGTCTTTCGCGTATAGATCGGCCACGCCGATCGATTCTGCCACTTTGCTGCATCTTTGCAGACGAGTCCCACCCTCGTTCAGGGTCACTACATCCGCCCCGACCTCCACAGGCAGCAACTCACGATACCTCCATAGCCCCGGAAGCCTTGACGCCAACTCTGCATGGGTCAGCCGGCCCGCCATCTCTGCATAGTCATAGCACACCTTCAAGCCGGAACCGCACTGGGCGCATTGGTATGCGCCGCTACTGCCCGAGTATGTACTACCGCATTGTGTACACTCCAACCGATACACGAATCCTGCCTCCTCCGCTGCAATCACGTGGGCTATTCTTTCACGGCTCCTTCGACTATTCCCGTCACTACATAGCGCTCCAGTAGCATCGCGTCGAAGAACGTCGGCACTCCCATGGTAACCAGGGCCGCGTCGATAGGGGCAGCATGATTCGGCAGAACACTCTCAGCCGATTGCACCCGTCAATCGTCGCTGCTTCTTCAAGTTCCTTCGGGATTCCTTCAAAGAACCGCATCAGGATCCACGTCGAAAGGGGCGAGGGTCATTCACACTCGACACAAACATCGCGCTGCACGCAGCCAGCCTCGTTGCCAGCGACGCAACATAGTTGCGGTGATATTGTTGATGATTCGCCCCGATGTGCGAAACTCCTTCCCGATTCACTACGTGATTTCTCGTCCCCGCCAGTGGTTGCTTGAACCCGGCGTTACGCTGGAATCCGGCATGCGATGCCCGCCGGTCCGGCAGTGATCTGTCTTCAAGAAGGAGAATCCAGGGAAGGCGCGAATACCACTATGCTGCCAAACCATTGCAGTTAGTTGCCTACAGCGCAACAGGTTTGAGCGCTGATGCATATCGATGTCGGTTTCCCGCAAGTACGTAACGGAGGTGCATGCAGCCATGTCGGTCGAAGAACGAATACGCGAGCTAGGCTTTGTGCTCCCATCACCGCCAAAGCCGGCCGGAGCCTATGTGCCGGGAGTCGTAACCGGAGGCATCCTCTTCGTGTCGGGGCAGACTGGCACGGTAGACGGAAGTCTAGTCTACTCCGGCAAGCTGGGGCAGGAAGTATCGACCGAGGACGGATACAAGTCCGCCCAGATAGCTGTGTTGAACTGCCTCGCCGAGGCCAAGGCCGTTCTCGAGGATCTCGAGCGCATCAGTCGAATCGTGAAGGTCACGGGGTTTGTGGCATCGGCGCCTGGATTCGGCAAGCAACCGATGGTGGTCAATGGGGCGTCCGAATTGCTCGTGAGCATATTCGGCGATAGGGGCAAGCACTCGAGGTCGGCAGTCGGTGTTTTAGAGCTTCCCTTCGGAGCGCCTGTCGAGGTAGAGCTCATAGCCGATGTTTTGCAGGCGTGAGGACGGTGGCCGTTCATGACAATCGATAGCCTGGAAACCCCGGCGCTTTTGGTTGACTACGATATCATGATGCGAAACATTCGCAAGATGCGGGACCGAGCTGCCAATGCAGGAGTCAACATAAGGCCTCATACCAAAACTCACAAATGCCCTGCAATCGCTCACCTTCAGCTGCGAAATGGGGCAAGAGGGATCGCTGTCGCTAAGATAGGCGAAGCCCAAGTGATGGCTGAGTCGGGAATCGACGACATACTGATCGCCTATCCGATAGTAGGCGAACACAAGGTGGCGCGTCTTCTCAACCTGAGGAACTGGGTGCCCCGAGTCGCATGTACCGTTGATAGCATCGAAGGCGCCCGAGCGCTATCTGACGCGGTCCTGAGCGGCGTGGTCCTTACTGACAGACCCCTCGACGTGTACATAGAGGTTGACGTGGGATTCCATAGAGTAGGACTGCCTGCGGGGGAAGAAGTTGTGAATCTCGCGTTGAGCATTCGGGATCTGTCCGGAATCCGTATCCGAGGCATTCTGACCCATGCCGGACACGCTCATTCAGCTGAAACACCTGAGCAACTGCTTTCGATAGCACGGTCGGAAGCGGAATCCATGGCCTTGACGGCCAGAATGCTCAGCGAAAGCGGAATACATATAGATGAGGTGAGCATCGGGTCAACGCCTACGTCGTACGTTCTCGATTCCTTTGCGGGTATCACGGAACTCCGGCCGGGGACGTATGTGTTCAACGATGCCGATCTGGTGGGCCTGGGCGTCGTTGGCATCGATGACTGCGCGCTTTCGGTGCTCACCTCTGTAGTCAGCCGCCCAGCCCCTGACCGGGTAGTATTTGACGCGGGCAGCAAGGCGCTCTCCAGCGACAAGCAGTCCAAGTGCAAGATCCCGGGGCATGGTGTAGTCAAGGACTACCCCGACATGTGGATCGAGCGTCTCAGCGAAGAACACGCAATGGCCCAAGTGCAACCGAATGTGACAGCAAAGTGGAATACCAATCTCATTGCGCCGGCTGCCCATCGCATACCCGAGATAGGCGAAAAACTACAGATAGTGCCCAATCACGCGTGCCCTGCAGTCAACCTTTTTGATCGGCTTGTTATCGTCAAGGACGGTATTCCAATCAGTGAGTGGTCCATACAGGGTCGGGGCAAACTCGCATGATGATAGCGCGCCGCCTCAAGTGCACTTGCCGGCTGTAGATGCGACCTCGATATGCAATGAGAGGAAGGAACTCATCGCTGTACGGCGAAGTGAGCATTGTGCATAAGACGCAACTGTGTTGCGCCATTATCAAACAGACTGATTGCGCTGGGTATTGGCAGCGGCAGCGATTCAGAACACCAGAGGAGGGATGACGATCTAGGTCGGCTGAACAGCCATGCGTCACGTCAACCGGGAGTACAGACAAAAAGGAGGAACTACAATGTCTTCAAGGAATCTGTCGAGAATCAGTGTTGTGTGTCTTCTCCTATTGCTTCTCAGCGCGACGGTGGTATTTGCAAAGGACAAGGGTGTTGTCTACTACCTGTGCCCCAATCAGTTCGACGAAATGCAGACGGCCGCTGCCGGGATGATCAAGGACGCCGTCGAAAAAGCTGGCTATACCTGCAGAGTTGTCACGTCCGGCAATGAGGATGTCAACCTTCAGTTGAACCAGCTGGATAATGCCATCAGCCAGAAGCCCAAGGCGATAATCGTAGCAGCCGTGGATGGCATAGCGATCTGCGGCGGAGTCGACAAGGCAAGGGCCGCAGGTATACCGGTAATCGCATTTGACCGCGTGATCAGCGATACCAAAGTGGACTTTCACTCTGTTGCGGGCTGCAAGTTGATGGGCATAAAGGCCGGCCACGAAATCGTTAGGTTGCTCAAAGAGAAGTACGGGACGGTCAAGGGAACAATACTGGACATCATGGGAGACCCGAGCGACTCCTACACGACCCTCATCGAGGAGGGATTCCGTGAAGTTCTGAAGGCCTACCCCGACGTGAAGATAGACACCAAGATCGCCCACGCTTGGGAGGCTTCGAACGCGGCCAACATCGCAGACGACTACCTTCTCGCTCACCCCAAGACTGACCTGATATTCCCCCATTCCGATCACCTGACGGCGGCAGTGGTCGCCATCCTTCAGAACAAAGGGTACAAGAAGAACAACGTTATCCTGGTGTCGGCCACCGGAATGCCCATGGGCCTTGAGCTGATCCGAGAGGGTTGGGTGTCCTGCCTCGTAGAGCAGCCCGTAGGTGCTCAGGCCGAAGGGGTCGCCATGTTCCTCGATACAATCATCGCCGGCAAGAAGCCAGCCCTGGGCAAGTACGACG
>CAYZHL010000011.1:10852-18620 GCA_964478095.1 uncultured Clostridia bacterium
GCCCGGAACTGAGGATTTCGGGCAGCGTGATCGATGCCGGCAATGTGAACGATCCAGTGTTCTGGGGCAATCAGGTAGGCAAGTAGCCTGAGCAAGCGGGGCAGAGCTGGCTGTGCTGTTGCGCCGGTTCTGTCCTGCCTCTCCATTTGGTCGCACGGGTCCCAATAGAGCCGTGAACGGGAGGAGCGCTAGAAGCAGATGAGCATGCCTGTCAAGAGAGAAACACTCAAGTGGGTCCTCGACAATATTGCCTGGTTCATATTGGCCATACTGATTGTCGTTTTCTCGTTCACCGTGCAAGGCTTTGCGCAATGGCCAATCTACAGAAACATACTGTCTCACGCCATTTTCATCGGCATTTTGGCTATCGCTGAGGCTTTATGTATTATCAGCCGAGAGATGGACCTTTCAACGGAGTCAGTGATGGCCCTGTCTGCTGTGATCACTGCGTATCTCGCCGGAACAAGCACTGATGCATCGGGCCTTCACTTGAACGGAATATCGACTTTGCTGATAGTGCTGGCCATCGGAATGCTGATAGGCGTCATCAACGGCTTCTTCGTTGTTAGGCTGAAGATCAACTCGTTCATCATCACTCTCGCAGGTTTCCTGGCCTTTAGGTCGGTGGGGCTTGTGATCACGGGCGGAAGAGGCGTTCTGAACATCAGCCCGGATATCGTCGCCGTCGCTAGAACCAGCATAGGTCCTATCCCCATGCTGGTCATAATCATGGTATCCCTTTACGCATTCTTCCACTGGCTGCTGACCAGAACTCGGTTCGGACGCTATGTCTACTACGTCGGCGACAGCCGAGAAGCGGCGTTTAACGCTGGCATCAGGGTTGATCGTGTGGTGCTCGGAGTATTCATCATCAGCGGCGTTCTGTCTGCCCTGGCAGGCTGGCTGCTGGCAGCACGAACAAACGGGTGTTCTCCTAGCTTGGGCAATGGGATGCTGTTTGAGGCTATGGCGGCAGTGGTTATCGGAGGTGTCAGCCTGCAGGGAGGCGTTGGCAAGATCACTGGGGTGTTCGCTGGAGCCGTTCTTCTCAGCAGCATATCCACTGTTATCGCCATCGTCGGCATGAACCCGTTCTATATGAACATCATCCGCGGCGGACTCATCATTGTTGCAGTTCTGCTTGACGCAGCCATAAGGAGTGCACGGGCCAAACTCACGTGATTGCCAGACCTTGCAGAGGGAGTGATGTTCCCAGGTGAAACTTGCTGTTGAGCAGTTGGAGCAAAGGTTGTTTGTCCCTTTTGGCCGAATGTTGAGGCCCTCGGCCGAGGAAATGCCGGAGGTTTCGGAGACGGGAGCCTTTGACTTCTTCGTTTTGTTCAGGGAGTCGACGGACAGGTGGCAGATCGGATACCTCGAACAGGCGGCTGGAGCTTTCACTCGGCTAGAACGTCATCCGAACACTCCGGAAGTCTTCGCGCCTGTGAAAGGCGACACAGTCCTAGTTCTAGCTGAGGTCTCTGAACAGCCGAGGAAGATGATGGCTTTCAGGCTCGATGAACCTGTTGTCCTAAGTCCCGGTGTCTGGCACGGAGTAGTCTCTTTGGACGGGCTATCAGAGGTTTTGATCGTCGAGAATGCGGACGTAATTGATGAGTATTTCGAACTGGACAGGCCGATAGACGTTTCGTCATTTCGATGAACTACAAGCGCGGCGCCGGATAGTCCAGTCCAACGGAAGAAGGGTGACCTATGATGCCAAAGTCAGGAGATCGCATGAAAGCTGCAGTCTGGGAAGGCCCGTACAAACTGTCTCTGAAGGATGTCGAGCGGCCTGTCCCTGGTGACGGAGAAGTCCTAGTTAGAACGAAAGCGGTCGGAATCTGCGGAAGCGACCTGGAAGTGTTCGACGGGCGGTTCAAGCAGACTGTTCCTCCCATGATCATTGGCCACGAAGGAGGAGGAATAGTCGAGAGCGTAGGCCAGGGTGTTACTGAGGTTAGCCCTGGAGACAGAGTCATCGTAGAGTGTCTACTCTACTGTGGCAAATGCATCAACTGTCGAACCGGTATGTACAACCTGTGCTCCGAACACAAAGTCATAGGCATGATCGGTCACGATGGCGAGTATGCAGAGTATTTCGTGGCGCCGGAACGAAACGTGTACACGCTCCCGGACAACATAACCTGGCCCGAGGCCGGGTTGATCGATACATTGGCAGGCCCGGTCGCCGGTATAGAGAAGACCAATCTCCATCTAGGCGAGTCAGTTGTTGTGTACGGACCCGGCCCGGCAGGGTTGTTCTTCTGCAAGCTGGCCAAACTCCGCGGCGCCGGGAAGGTCTACCTGGTTGGCACCAGAGACAACCGCCTCGCCTTTGGCGAGCAGTACGGAGCAGACGTGGTCCTAAACACGCGACGCGACAACGTTGAGGAGTACATCCGTAGGGACACTGGAGGCCGAGGCGCGGATCTGGTGATCGAGGCCGCAGGTTCTGCCCAGGCGCTCAACAGCGGGTTTGAGGTGCTCAGGAAGGGCGGAGAACTCCTTATCTACGGCGTGTTCGGCGGCGGGCCCGTCCCGGTTGACATTCAGCCAATCCAGATAAACGAACTCATCGTGAAGGGCCTCAATGGGTCGCCTCTGAAGTACCCTGATACGATAAGCCTGATTAGCAGCGGCGCCATAAGTGTCAAGGAGCTCATCTCGCACACTTTCAGGCTGGACGATATTCCACGACTGTTCTCCAGCGGGTTCATATCTAGCAGGCAGGAAGACTACGTTAAGGGCGTAGTCCTGTTTGACTGACTGCTGCCTTCCTATGAATGAGGTGTTTGCATGAAGCCGGAAACGGTGGTTGATGTAAAGTGCAAGATAGGAGAAGGGCCAATCTGGCACCCGGCGGAAAAGCGGCTGTACTGGGTCGACATCCCTGATGGCGCCGTGTTCCGTTACGACCCTGTAGCGCACAGACATGAAGAAGTCCTAAGAGGCGAGCTCATAGGAGGATATACGATTCAGCAAGACGGCTCTCTGCTCCTGTTCATGGCGAAGGGCGCCATACGGATCTGGAGGAACGGGGAGTTGACCACAGTAGTGGATGAGATTCCCGAACTCGGAAGCACCCGGTTCAACGATGTTATCGCGGACCCCTCCGGGAGGGTTTTCTGCGGAACAATGCCGGATGCCGATGGTCAGGCATACCTCTATCGATTGGATACCAACGGGACTATCGCCATGGTTCTCGATGGAATTGGCCTGTCCAACGGCATGGGCTTCACGCCAGACAAGCAGCATATGTACCATGTCGACTCAAAGAAGCACCAGATCTCGATATTCGATTACAGCCAGACCGATGGCTCTCTCAGCAACAGAAGGGTATTCCTCAAGCTGGACAAGAGCGACATTGAGCCTGACGGCATGACCGTAGATGCGGATGGCCACGTATGGGTTGCCTTCTGGAACGGAGGTTGCGTAAGGCGCTTTGACGCAGACGCCCGCCAGGTTCTTGAGATCCACTTCCCTGCGAAAAAGACAACATCAATGGCGTTCGGCGGTGAAAGACACGACGAGCTCTACGTTACGAGCGCGGGTGGAGACAACCGGCCTGGAGATGGAGCCGAGGCAGGCGCGCTCTTTCGAGTGGGGGTTGGCGTTCCCGGTCTACCTGAGCATCTGTCCAGAGTATGCATCTAGCGGCGCCTGGCGCAGCGAGGAATACCACAGCTGGGATGAAAGGGTGAGGGTTCAGTGGCAGATCGTCTGCTTGAGCAGAAACCGAACGTGCCTGTCTTGGAGGTAAGGAATGTAAGCAAGAGATTCGGCCACGTTCAAGCGTTGAGCAATGTGAGCCTCGAAGTCCATAGAGGCGATGTGGTGGGCCTGCTGGGGGATAATGGTGCAGGCAAGTCGACCCTCATTAAGATAATCTCCGGTAACTACCAATGCGATGAAGGAGACGTCCGCCTTGAGGGCAAGAAGGTCAGTTTCACCTGCCCGGCGGAAGCCCGCGCAGCCGGCATAGAGACCGTGTACCAGCAGAGCCCTATCTGCGCCAACGCTTCAGTGTACGAGAACTTCTTCATCGGCAGAGAACCCGTGAAGAGCTTCCTGGGAGTAAAGACGCTTGACGAGCAGAAGATGCAGGTGGATACGAGGAAGATCTTGTCTGACATCGGGACCTCGCTGCCCTCAATTAACGTGGAGATGGGCCTGCTGTCGGGAGGTCAGAGGCAGGCAATACTGCTCGGGAGATTTTTCCATTGGGGCGGCAAGATCGCTCTGTTGGACGAGCCTTTCGCCGCTCTCGGAGTCGCTGAGTCCAGGAACGCCCTGAAGCTGATACAAGAGGTGAGCAAGAGAGGCCTCCCGATGATCCTCATAACACACAACATCGAATATGCATTTCAGGTCATCAACAGATTCGTGATACTGCGGCATGGCGAAGTCGTGGGGGCCGGAAGAGCAGACCAGGTATCTATGCAGGACGTCGTTGCAACGATCACTGGCGCGATACAGCTCGCTGAATAGAACCGAAGAGATAACGCGGGGGTGGCACATACAGTGCACAGGAAGAAAGTCGGACTAATCGCCCTGAGCCTGCCCAGAGAACGCACTGACCTAGCCGAGAGATTTCACGCCAGCGCCTGCAACGCCATGGAAAGCGCCGGCTTTGCGGTCTGCACCCACGAAGGCCTCGTGTTTGATTCGCAAATGTGCGTCCAGACTGCTCGTCAGCTCAAGGACGACGGAGTCTGCTGCGTGCTGCTGCTTCTCGGAACCTGGATAGACTCGCCCACGGTTGTAGACACTGTCAGAGCCGTTGACATTCCTTTCGCTGTATGGGCGGAAGACAATCCAGCGTCGTTTTCGTTGACGGCCGGGGGGATCGTTCACGGATCACTTGATGAGTTCGGACTGAAACACCGCTTCTTCTACGGTTCACCCACTTCATCGGAACTGATCAGCGAGGTGTCTTCGTACGTGCAGGGAGCCGCCTGCGCCGCGGAATTGAGCAATCAGAGGCTATGCGTCGTGGGCGGCCGCGTCCCGGGCATGTACACGACAATGGCCGACATGATCCAGGTTAAGCAGGTCTTCGGGGTCGAGATAGAACATATCGATTCATTGCGAGTGTACCTCGAAGCAGAGCAGCTATCCCCAGAGGAAGTCGCTGTGTGCAAACGCGAGATCCTGGAGCAATTCGGTCACATCGGCCCCGACGCGCGCACCATCGACAGATCGGTAAGGCTGTACATGGCACTCAAGCGGTTACTAGTTGACCGGGGTTACACCATGGCGGCCGTGAAATGCATGGACGAGATGACCAACAGCTACTGCTCCTTCTGCCTGGCCAACTCCTTGCTGAACGATGACGGCTTCGCCGTGTCATGCGAAGGCGACATCTATGCCGCTCTGACCATGAAGATACTGCGTGAGCTCTCCAGTGAAACAGCCCTGTTCGGAGATGTGAACCATGTTGACCACGAGGGCAAGATGCTAAGGATCGTAAACTGCGGTTCAATGCCCTCCTCCCTAGCTGTGAACAGAAAAGACGTGGATCTGCAGAATCAGTATGAGTACCTCAGCGAAGCGGGAGGAGCTGTGACAGTGTTTTCGGTCAACGGCTTTCCCGCTACAGGCGCACGACTCTTCCGCGTTAGGGGAGCCATGGGGATGGTCGCCTTTGAGGGTGAGACCGTCCGCAGACCCAAGGAAGAATTCGCGGAGGCCAGGGAATACTGGCCGCATGCCTACATGAAGCTGGACTGCGACACACATGCTCTTGTCCAGAATCTACGTTCCAACCACATGCATGTCTGTCCTGGCCACTGCCTTGATGCAATCCGAGAGTTCTGTCACTTGGTCGGCGTCGAGCTGACCGTCCCTGGCGAAACGAGCTCCAGGCTCGCCTGAGTGGCTCGCCTGACACTGACAAATGGAGGCGTCCGGCGATAATGGCCGAAGATGTGTACGATCGACTTGGCGTCAAGAAACTGATCAATGCGGCAGGCACTTACACAATAGTCGGCGGTTCACGGATGAGCCCTGAAACCTTAAGGACAATGGGCGAAGCCGCGGGCAGCTTCGTCGACATTCGGGAACTGCAGTCACGGGTGCACAAAAGACTGGCGCAGATCACTAACAACGAATCTGCTCTCGTGGTAACTGGGGCCGCCGCCGGCCTGTACGTACTGGCGGCAGCCTGTGTGTGTCTCAAGCTCGGCCGCGCTTTCGCGCACCTTTCGCCCAGTGAAGTCGAACAATGCGAGATAATCGTCTTCAGAGCGCACAGGAACCCATATGACTGGTCATTGCGACAGCTCGGCATCAAGCTGGCGGAGATCGGCTATCCCAACATGATCCAGCCCACGTCCGCTCGAGACCTTGAGCAAGCCATGACTCCCCACACCGCAGCCGTGTTCTACACGGCGATGAACCAGGGCTGGGTGGCTGAAGGAGCTCTGAGCCTCAGAGATACCGTGGCGGTGGCCGCCCGACGCGGCATCCCCGTCGTCGTGGACGGCGCGGCTCAACTCCCGCCAGCGAGCAATCTGTGGGCGTTCAACCAGATGGGGGTCTCGGCAACTGTCTTCAGCGGAGGAAAGGATCTGGCCGGACCGCAGGCTAGCGGGTTGGTAACCGGTTCTCGCAGGCTGCTGGACGCCGCCAAGGAGATCGCTTTCCCGAACTACGGCATAGGCCGAATGCTGAAGGTCGGCCGTGAAGAGATGGTGGGCCTTCTGTCAGCAGTCGAGCAATACGTTTCGATGGATCATGATGACAGAACCCGGTGGTGTCGGGATCAGCTAGAAGTGCTAAAGACGTCGTTTTCGGATTACCGTGACGTTGAGGTCGTGGACAGCTATCCCAACGAGGCCGGGCAGCCCATAGCCCGAGCGATTGTACGTTTCGCGCATGAAGGCGTCAGCAGCGATCATGTGATTGAAAGGCTGCGTATCGGCGTACCCGGCATCTTCGCTATCGCAGCCGGGGAGAACGGCGTTTTCGTCAACCCCATGACACTGGCGCCCGGCGAGATCGAGATGATAGTTCAGAGGCTAAAGGATATCTTCGCGGAACTCGGCGTGTGTTGAGGCCACAGGAAAGGGCGAACGTACCGGATGATGACCGTATCAGAACTGCAGGACAGGATCCAAAGCCTACCCCGGGAGCAGCTCGCATTCCTACCCACCCCCCTGCAATTCCTTCCCAGGCTGTCCAGAGCACTGGGCGGGCCGCGCATACTCATCAAGCGCGATGACTTGACGGGCTTAGCCTTCGGTGGTAACAAGACCAGAATGTTCGAATACCTCTTGGCCGATGCACGGAGCCAAGGGGCTGATACCGTAATTGGCGGGGCGTTCATGCAGTCGAACTACTGCCGTCAACTGGCCGCTGCCTGTAGGGCAGCGGGGCTCGGAGTCGAACTGGTCCTCCGGAAGCTGACCGATGATGACGGCCGGGAAGTGCAAGGCAATTTCCTGATAGACCTATTACTAGGGGCGAATGTCCACATCATCACGGGAGATGCCGAGGACCATCGGCGAGAGATGTACCAGCTTGCCGGCAAGCTCAGGACGAAGGGCAAGACCCCGTACGTAGTTAGAATGGCAAATGATACAGACCTCTCGCTGGACGCAATTTCGTACACAGCCTGCTTTTGCGAGATAGTAGTTCAATGTCAAAGCTTAGGTGTGCACCCGACTCATGTGTACACCTCATCCTACGATTCCACTCAGCCGGGCTTGGAGGTAGGAAACAGAGCGCTGGGGAGCCCACTGAAGATAGTAGGCATTGCCGCGGA
>CAYZHL010000011.1:18630-21653 GCA_964478095.1 uncultured Clostridia bacterium
CCAAGAGAGAGAATGGCCAGATGCGCCAATCTGGCCGCCCAACGCCTGGGGCTGGACTTCAGCTTCTCCCCCGACGAACTGCTGAGTACGACTGAGTACGTCGGCGAGGGCTATGGGGCGCCAACCCCTGAGGGCATGCAGATGCTTAGGTTGCTCGCCGAAACCGAAGGAATCCTCCTGGATCCTGTATACACGAGTAAGGCAATGGCCGGCCTTTGGGACCACATCAAGAACCGAAGGGTCACGCGCGACGACACCGTCGTGTTCCTACACACAGGCGGAACGCCGGTACTGTTTGCGTATGGGGAGCAACTGATCGCTAAGGAGGTCCTGGAACTGGTCAAGCCATCTCTGTAGAGCTTGCGCGAGATTCGCCCGCCTCTCACTCACCCCTTCAACGCCCCCACTGTGAGCCCTGTGAGGAAGTATCGCTGGAATATCAGGAACACGATGGTTATAGGTATTGCCGCATAGGTGGCGCCTGCCATGAGGAGGCCAAAGGCCATGGGTACTTCCTCCTGCAGCATGGCCAAGCCTACCTGGAGCGTGCGCATCTCCGAGGAGTTCGTGATTACGAGTGGCCATAGGAAGTCGTTCCACTCGCTCACGAAGGTGAAGATCCCCAGCACCGCCAGGGCTGGCTTGGAGAGCGGCAATACCAGGCGGGTGTATATGCCGAACTCCGATGCGCCGTCGATCTTGCCTGCGTCGATGATCTCTCCGGGAAGAGTCTGCATGAATTGTTTCATGAGAAACACTCCGAATGGCGCAGCGATGGACGGCAGTATCAGTCCCCAGTAAGTATTGATGAACCTGAACTTCGACATGAGGATATAGCGCGGTATGAGCGTAACCTGCCCCGGTATCATCATCGAGCCTACGTAAAGCCAGAACAGGACGTTGCGGCCTGCGAACTCCTTCTTGGCAAAAGCGTAACCGGCAAGCGACGCCACAAACAGCTGTGCCACCGTAACCGACGTGGCTACGACAGCGCTGTTCAGAGTCCAGCGCCCAAGGAGCCGGCGGGAGAATAGGTCCCTGAAGTTGGCCAGGCTAAGCCGCTTTGGGAACCACTCCGGCGGCATCTGCATGACTAACGTCGGCTGTTTGATAGAAGTAACCACCATCCAGTAGAGCGGCATCAGCGACATGACAGCCAGAGCCGCCACGATGGCTATGGCAACTGCATCCCCCGCCCGCGCTTTCCTGATCCTGGCGAGCCCTGGCGCGGTCCAGGCCTTCTGGGAAGAGGTGAGCATCAGTACTCCACCTCCTGCCCGAGGAACTTGAACTGCACGATCGCCAGCGCGAACACGATTGCGAACAACACGACTGCCTGCGCTGAAGCCAGGCCGAACTTGAGCTGCTTGAACGCTGTGTCGTAGATAAGATAGACCAGTGTCATTGTGGAGAACTGCGGCCCGCCCTGTGTCATGAGGTATACGTTCGTGAACACCTGGAAGCTGGATATGGTGCCTGTAACCAAGAGGTAGAGTATTGTGGGACGCAGGAGCGGTATGGTGACCTTGAAGAAAGCCTGCGTCTTGGTGGCCCCGTCGAGGTATGCAGCTTCATACAGGTGATACGGTATGCCGCCCATGGCCGCGGTTATCAGCACGATCGACGATCCTCCGCCCATGACGACCTGCATGAGGACTATCGAGAGCAGCGCAGTCCGCACATCTCCCAGCCATGCGTGGGGCGCGAACCCCAGTAGTTCCATGATGTAGTTCAGGAGGCCGAAAGGCGGATTGAATATCCACAGCCACACCATGGATATGATCACCGACGATGTGACGTGAGGCAGGTAGAACGCGCCCTTGAAGAAGGTCTGAATGGGCTTGGCAAGCGGGAATATCAGCGCGGATATTATGAGCGCCTTGCCAAGCCACAGCGGCACTATTCCGAGAGTGTAGAGCGCAGTATTTCGGAGAGACAGCCAGAACACGGAGTCGTGCACGATCTCCTTGTAGTTCTGCAGCCCGACCCATTCCTTGTTGAACACTTGATAATCAAGGAGGCTGAGGTAGCCTCCCCATACCACCGGCACGAGGAAGAACACCGCGAAAAGCACGAAGCTCGGCGCGATGAAGGCATAACCCCAGCGATCCTTGTAGAGCCTCCGCATGACCGTTTGCACGTCTACCAGCCCCGCTTACTTCTTGAACAGGATCTTGTTCGCCTCGCGCGTAAGGTCGTCCAGCGCCTGCTTGGGAGTCTTTGTGCGACCCAGGGCCGCTTCGAACATGGCCTGCAAATGCTTGTCTATTGGGTCAGTCGTGATATCGGAGCCGAAATACGGGATACCGTAGTCCAGCGCACGCGTGTACACGTCTACCTCTTTCTCGAATGTTGAGCCCTTGTAGAGGTCCTTGTTCACCGACTTGCGGGCAGTGACGTAAAGCAACGATTTGAGCAGCGCCATGTTGTCTTTGCCTGTCAGGAAGCGCGCAAAGTCCATTACGACCCTCCTCTTCTCAGGATCACGCTGCTTGAACACAACGAAACCGCCGCTCGTGTGATGTGCGACTGGCCCTATCTCCGTCAGATGAGGATACTGAGTGATATGGACTGCGAACGCCTCTTTGAGCTGGCCTTCCTTGACGTACCTGTCGATGCGGCCGATCTCGTAAGGACCTCCGTAGCCCATCGCCGTCTTGCCCTGGTGGAACATGTTGATGGAATCGTAGATCCCCATGCCGGCGGCGCCTTCGGGGGCTATCTTGTACTTGTAGATCGCGTCCACAACAAACTGGAGCGCCCGGACGCCTTCGGGGCTGTTGAGCACGACTTCTGTCTGGTCCGCGTTGAACAGGCGGGCGCCGAACACGTGCATCCAGCCCATCATGACCAAGAGCTCCTTGGCGGGGAAGCTGAGTGCGTAGACGTCCGTCTTGCCGTCGCCGTCGCGGTCGAAGGTGAGTCTCTGAGCCGCCTGCATGAACTCATCGACAGTCCAGCCACGTTCAGGCAGCGGCGGGATAATGACGCCGCGCTCCTTGAAAACGGCAGGGTTGATCAGG
>CAYZHL010000011.1:21663-23242 GCA_964478095.1 uncultured Clostridia bacterium
GCCGTTGTTGCTGTTGTTCCACGGGAACAAGTAGTAGTGGTTGCCGACCTTGCCCACTTCCATGGCGTACCCATAGAAGTCCTGCTTGTCATCGGTGGTGAAGTAGTCCTCGACCGGCTCCAGCAGGCCCTGCCTGGCCCATTCACGCTTGAAGCCGATGGGTCGCAGCAAATCGGGCGGGTTCCCTGCCAGAATCGCCGCGGCGATTTTCTGGTCGAATCCGGTGTTAGTGACCACTTCGTACTTGACGGTCACATTAGGGTTGAGCCTCATGAACTCCTCGCTTGCCCACTTGGGAAAGTCCTCAGCCGTAGGCGCCTTGTCGGCAGGAAAACCTGGCGGCGCGATCCTCCAGGGGTTGATCCACCAGGTGATTGTGATGGGCTTAGGTGCAGCAGCGGCCAAAGTGGCAGGCAGATTGCCTCCGAGAGCAATCATGAGAACAATGCCGATGGCAATGAGCACGCGTTTGGACACTCGTGACCCCCTCCTTCAGGCGTATTCTGTGAATCGGTCGCTTGTCGGCAGGACTAGCCATCTGGGGCGCGAATCAAGTTGCAGGAATACAACTCATTGATCGCTGCTGCAAACGCAGTCCTGTGCAGTCTCGTCCAGTGGTATTTCGGCGGTAGAGCTCTAGTTCCTTCTGTCAGAGGTGGTAGCTTGAGAGTTCTGGTAACGTTCGACCTAGATGGAGTGCTCATGCAGAATCCATTTCGGCAAGGCGTGTTCCCGCACGTGGCGCGGGCGCTGGAGCCATATGTCTCGGCCATAGCTGCTCGGGAGACGGGCGTGGACCCGAAGAGATTGGTTCTTCGGCTCATCATCGACGAAGCAAGACAGAGGTTGCTTGATGGACACATGGTGGAGGCCTACGACTGGGACGACATCGTGGCGCGCGTCGCCGCGGGCCTGGCGTCCAGGGCCGGAGCCTTCGGAGCGCTCCCCGGAGTCCCCCGCTTCGACATTGCAGCCCTGGTACGCCATTACTGCACAGTGCCCGGCATGATAGCGCGCCTCGAAGGAGCATACGAGGCACTGGACACACTCAGAAGCGCAGGCTGCATGCTCGCAGTCGTCACTAACGGCTACCTGAAATACCAAGCGCCGGTGCTGGAGGCCCTGGGGCTCTTCGGCTTCTTCAGCGCGATAATCACTCCCGAGCAGGTCGGTGCAGCCAAGCCAAAGCCCGGCATATTCCACAAGGCGTGGGCCGGATGCACAGAAGGGCAGAACCCGCCCGTACACGTCGGAGACGACATCATCCACGACGCCTGGGGCGCGAAGATGGCGGGGGGCTACTCCATCTGGCTGAGGCGCGACATACCAGGCTGCCTGCGCAGCCTGCTCCCTGAAGACAGGCCCCGCGCCACGGGCTTCGCCTCGATCCGCGATGCTTCATTCCGAGCCTGGGTGAACTGCCCGAGCTCCTGGCCCGGCTCAAGTACCGCGATACGTAAGCGCGGCTGCACGTCGCCAGTCGAGACTAATGGAGGAAATACTCTAGTCAACGCGAAATATGCAGCTATGGGCAAGCAACGTGGGAATGGACGATTGGGGTTCGCGACCGGGCAATGCA